>JALOOK010000552.1 GCA_025454445.1 Oscillatoria sp. Prado101
CATAACACTCTTCTTTTCTTTGCTATTGGCCACCGGCTGCTGGTTGGGGCAGACTCTTCCTGTTTTTGCCCAGCCGTCCTCGCCGGCACTTATCGCCAGCATTTTCTCTTTTTCCGGGAAACGTCCCGCGAATTTGGGGGTAAAGGAAGGCAAGCTCGCGGAGTGCCCAAAATCTCCTAATTGCGTGTCTAGCCAGAGTGCCGACGCGGCGCACAAGATTGAACCGCTGGCGTTTGATGCTGAGCCTGCAGAGGCTTTTTCTAAACTCAAGGCTGTGCTGCCAAGTCAGAATAATGCTAAAATTATTGCTGAGGGCGAGAACTACCTCTATGCGGAGTTTACCAGTCCGATAATGGGGTTTGTTGATGATGTGGAATTTTATCTGGATGAGGGGGCAAAAGTGATTCAGGTTCGCTCAGCCTCTCGTCTGGGAGAGTCGGATTTGGGAGTTAACCGGCAAAGAATAGAGGCAATCAGATCCAAATTCAATGCCTAGGTTGATTTGAGAGTTCTGCAAGTTTTCCTTGCTCTGGGAGGGCGGTTGCCCTCTCAGCTGCGTTTTTTTAGAATTGCCGGAACCGGCTGCTGCCAAGCTATAGCGGTACTGAGAAACCCGGTTTCTTAAAGAAACCGGGTTTCTGGGGATTAATGAACCCGCCCCTACCCTAAGACAAGGATGCTTGCGGACATCATATTACTAACTACCTAACTGGTACAGTCAGCACGGGTTGGCGACCCACTCCGCAACCAATCCCGCGAGATTTTCAGCCTGGGGGAGCACTTTTATGGTATGCAATAATTTGTCCCTCTGTTTGCGCCTATCCCGTCAAACGACTATGGCTGATTCCACTCCTCTGCCCCCAGAAAGCCCTCCCCCCTCTCGCCCTGTGCTACTCGCCCAGGAAGCCGGCATCCTCAACCAAGATACCACCTTCCTCGACTGCTCTGGCGACAGGGACACCCCCCGCACCCAGGCAGATATCGTCAACCTCAGCTACACCCTCAACTGGATCAAATCCCCAGATGAGCGCCGAAACACCTTGCAGCACGCTTGGGCGCTGGCGCGCCAAGTCTTAATCGTTGCGGAAAAAGTTCTCATAGATGACAGAGAAACCGGCAAACTTGTCTATGCAGAAGGCACTTTCACTCCTTGCGCAGCCGGCGAGAAATATTTCCAGCACCGGCAGCTAAAAACCTACACCGACAAAGTCCTCCAAACTGACGCCGTACCGGCAGGATTGGGCGTCTATTTCGTATTTCGAGACTCCCGCAAAGCTGAAACCTTTCGCTTCTCCCGCTTCCGCTCCACCATCCCCATCCCCACCGCCAGAACCGGCATCCAGCAATTTGAAGAAAACCGCCAACTCCTCGCCCCCTTAATGGCGTTTTTCAGCGAGCGCGGGCGTCTCCCCACTGCCGGCGAACTCCCCCAAGAACCCGAACTGATTGCCAAATTCGGCACCCTGCAAGACGCCTTCCAACTCATCTCGCAAGCCACCGGCTCCCAACAGTGGGACGCCATTACCGAAAAACGCCGGCAAGATATCCTAGTCTACCTTGCCAGCACGCGCCGCCCGATAGAAACCCTGCCCTCTCAAATCCAAAACGACATCAGCGCCCTGTTCGACAGCCGCCAGCAAGCCGGTGAAATTGTGGGGGAGATGCTCAATAGTTTGAGCGACACTAATATAATAACCTCCTGCTGCCAAAACAGCCCCACCGGCAAAAAACTTCCCGGTGCCCTCTACGTCCATATTTCCGCCCTCCCAGAACTCAACCCCTTGCTGAGGATATACGAAGGATTCGCCAGCGCCACCACTGGACGCATTGACGGAGCGACCCTCGTTAAATTCAGCACCGACAAACCCAAAATCTCTTATCTATTATACCCCGATTTCGACACAAACCCCCATCCCGCATTGCAGGCTAGCCTACAAATTGACCTCCCGGATCTGCGTATCAGCTATCGCGACTACAGCGCCTCCGACAATCCGCCGGTGCTGCACCGAAAAGATGCTTTCGTCACCCCCGACTACCCGCAGTACGAAACATTTGCCCAACTCACCCGCCAAGAAGAAGCCTTGGGGCTTTTAGATCCCGCCCGCGCCATTGGAACTCGTCAGGTTTGGCTGCGATGCTTGCAAGACGACGGTTTAGAAATACAGGGACATCGCGTTGTTCGCCGGCTTGAAGGCGTGCCGGTGGGAGACGCGCCCGATGGCTCAACAAATTCTTTTGCGCCCAAAATAGAGCGCCACAAAGCCGCCATTGTCCGTAGCGAACTCTCTCGCCCCGTGCGTCTCGCCCTGGAAGCCGGCCTTTTTACCGAGAATACCACCTTTTTTGACTACGGTTGCGGGTACGGCGGAGATGTTCAGCGAATTGCCCTGCAAGGGCTCTCCGCAGCCGGCTGGGACCCCTACTATTTCCCCAACAATTCCCGCACCCCCGCTGATATTGTCAATATAGGCTACGTCATCAATGTCATCGAAATCCAGGAAGAGCGCCGCGAAGCCCTGATCAAAGCGTGGGAGCTCACCGGCAGAGTTTTGCTCGTCGCCGCCCAAGTCCTGATTGATGACGGAAACAGCGGACAAGTTGCTTACGGAGACGGCGTAATTACCCGCCGCAACACGTTCCAGAAATATTACGAACAGGAAGAGCTGAAAATCTACATCGACCGAATCCTCGGCACTGACGCAATTCCAGCGGCGCTGGGGATTTATTTTGTCTTTCGCGACAGTGCGGAAGCCGAAATATTCCGGATGTCGCGCTTCCGCTCCCGCGC
>JALOOK010000166.1 GCA_025454445.1 Oscillatoria sp. Prado101
AGAACAGGGTTTGCGAGCATTTGCCCCGACATCACTCGCCCTATCCCTGGTGTTGATTGGCATGCGGCTGTCGCAGCTGTCTTCGTGGCGCAACTTGCCACCGGCATGCCTGAGTCTGGGAATTAAAATGCTCCTGGTGCCTTTAATTTTGGCAGCCGGTTTGCCCCTAGTGGGCGTCACCGGCTCGCCGCAGCTGGTGCTCGCCCTGCAAATGGCCATGCCGCCGGCCTTTGCCACCCTGGTGCTGGCAGAAGTCTACAATCTCGACCGAGATTTGACAGTGACCGCTTTGGCGGTTGGCAGTGCCGGCTTGTTGCTCAAGGATGCCGGTGTGGCTGTCGCTGTTTGGCATATTGAGGATTGGGGCATTGGGGATTGGGCATGGGGCTCACGGGCATCGGGCATTGGCTTTTCCCTAACCCCTAACCCCTCACCCCTCATCCCTAAACCCCAACCCCTAAACCAGAAAGTTCAGCCCGGCTAATTTGCTCGTAGCGCTCAAAGGGCTGGTGAATCCAGGGTCTGTCAGGGAGGTAATCCGCACAGTAATCCGGCGTCACGCAGGAGCAGGCTTTGTGCCAAATCACAGCCGTGCGGATTTCCTCAATATCACCGCCGTGGTGGCTTTTCAGCCAGCTGACAGTTCGCTCCAGCGAGATGCCGGAATCCACCAAGTCATCGACTAAGAGGACGTGACTGCCCAGCTTGCCGGCAGTCATCGTCAGGCGATCAGAGAGCTTGACAGCGCCCCGCACTTGACCACCGGCACCCCCGTAAGACGATACCGCTAAAATTGCCAGGGGCTGCCGGTAAATCCGCGAGAGGATATCGCCCACGCGCAGCCCCCCTCTGGCAATGCAGACAATTTGGTTGAACTGCCAGCCGGACTCGTAAATTTTGCCAGCTAATTGCTCAATTTTTTGGTGGTACTCTGACCAAGAAATATAAAGGTCGCCCATATTTCGGATAATTCAGGAGATATTTAGGCTTCTCTCTATGATATAGCGTCTCTCCTATTAATGAGGGGCTGAGAAACCCGGTTTCTTTTAGAAACCGGGTTTCAAAGGGCTGCTCTTCATCCAACTGAGAGCCGCTATAAAAGCACACCCCCCACTGATATACTCTTAAAATATGCTTACAGCAGGCTGCTCGTGCGCATCGGCATGTTACCGCTGTTCCCGTCCCGCTGTTCAGGAAAGCAGATTGCAGGCTCTTTAGTCTGGGCCATTTCACTGCCCCTGTCAGGCTGGAATCAAAACAGACCGGCATAAATCTGCCACTCGCCCCGCCCTGAAATCGTCCGCAGCACACTATATTAAGAGCAGGAGAAAACAAGGAGACTCAACGTCGCCCCACTCCAAGCCGAATCAATTATGTCCGCACACTGCTAAAAACCGTTAGCGTGGGATAAGATTTTTATGATTCACCCCAGTTGCCCGCTCACACCTACCATTCAAAGTAATGACTGACACACCCTCTTCTGCACCACCCCCCGCCGCACCGGCAACCGAAAAGCTGAGTTTATTGACAAAACTGGCTTATGGTGCTGGGGATTTGGGATCCGCTATCACTGCCAACATTCTGATTTTTTACCTGTCGCCCTTCCTCACCGATGTAGCCGGGTTAGCGCCGGGGTTAGCCGGCTTGACGCAGCTGGTTGGCAAATTTTGGGATGCAGTAAACGACCCAATTGTCGGCCTACTCAGCGATCGCACCCAGAGTGGCTGGGGTCGCCGCTATCCCTGGATGATATTTGGCGCAATTCCCTTTGGGATTTTCTTCTTTTTGCAGTGGGTAGTGCCCCTCCCCAGTACGAATCAGTGGGGGCTGTTCTGGTATTATACCGCGATCTCGATTCTTTTTAACGCTTTCTACACCGTCGTCAATTTACCCTACACCGCCCTCACCCCAGAACTGACAAAAGACTACGACGAACGCACTAGCCTCAACAGCTTTCGGTTTACCTTCTCGATAGGGGGAAGCATCCTGTCTGCGGTTGTATTCGGAATCATCACCCGTTTGGTTCCTGATGGGCGCACCCAGTATTTAGTGGTGGGAATTGTTTGTGCGCTACTCTCCGTTGTGCCTTTATATTTGTGCGTGTTGGGCACTCGCGCCCGCCTGGCGGCGGTGGCGCAGCAACACCCAGAGGAAGAGGTTCCTGTTTCCATGCCTCTGCTGGAACAGCTGCGGGTGGCTTTCAGCAACCGGGCTTTTTTGTTTGTGGTGGGAATTTACCTGTGTTCTTGGCTCGCGGTTCAGCTCACCGCTGCTATTATACCATACTTTGTGCGCAGCTGGATGCGTCCGAGCGAGGACCCGCAGGTGATCAGCCAGGTGATTGTGCAAGTCATCCTCGCCGTACAGGGAACCGCCATCACCATGCTTTTTGTCTGGAGCTACCTCAGCAAGCGGTTTGGCAAAAAAGCGGTTTATTTTATGGGCATGTCTATCTGGATTATCGCTCAAGCTGGCTTGTTTTTCTTGCAGCCCGGTCAACTGGGACTGATGTATGTCCTGGCGGTGATGGCGGGGTTTGGCGTTTCTACGGCTTATCTGATACCTTGGTCGATGCTTCCCGATGTGATTGAGCTGGATGAACTCAATACTGGGCAGCGCCGCGAAGGCATTTTTTACAGTTTTATTGTATTCTTGCAAAAGGTCTGTTTGGGAATTGCCGTGTTTTTGGTGCTGCAAAGGTTGGAGCTGGCTGGGTATGTTCAGCCGGCACAAGAAATTGCCATGCCGGTGCAGCCGGATTCGGTGCTGTTGGCAATTCGCGTTTCTATTGGGCCTTTGCCGACTCTGGCTTTACTTGCCGGTATGGTGCTGGCTTATTTCTATCCGCTTACGCGCGAGGTGCACGCTGAAATTTTGCTGAAGCTTAAGGAGCGCCGGTTGCAGGAAGGTTTGATGAACCGCCAAGACGCCAAGGAAGAATAACAGAGGACTCCTCCCGGTTGCGGGAGGGTTTGATGAACCGCGCCCGACGCGCCCGGACGCCAAGGAAGAAGAACAGGGGACTCCTCGCGGTTGCGGGAGGGTTTGATGAACTTAAGGAAGAATAACAGAGGACTCCTCGCGGTTGCGGGAGGGTTTGATGAACCGCGCCCGACGCGCCCGGACGCCAAGGAAGAAGAAGAAGAGGAGAGAGGGATGATGAGTGAGGTTGAAAGTCCGAATTTTTGGGAACAGCGATATCAGGAAGGAACAACGCGCTGGGATATTGGCCAGCCGGCACCTGCTTTTGTTAAGTTTTTGAACTCGCCTGCAGCTCCCGTTGATGGGCGGGTGGCGGTTTTGGGCTGCGGGCGCGGTTACGAGGCGCTGCTTTTTGCCTCTCGCGGGTTTGAGGTGGTGGGATTTGACTTCGCCCCTTCCGCCATCGCCGCCGCTACCTGTCTCGCCCGAGATGCCGGCATCTCCGCCCAATTCCTCGAGCGGGACATTTTCGATTTGGTTGATGAATTTGCCGGATATTTTGATTTTGTGGTTGAGCATACCTGCTTCTGCACTCTTTTTCCAGAAAAGCGCCCAAATTATGTCCGGCTAGTTAATTTAATATTGCGTCCGGGCGGGGAACTGATTGGTCTATTTTTCACCCACTCCCGTGCCGGTGGGCCACCTTTTGGGGTAACAGCTGGAGAAATCGAAAGGTATTTTGCCGGAAATTTTGACATTCTCTCCCTAGCGCCGGCGGCGGATTCCGTACCGGCACGTCAGGGCGAGGAGCATTTTGCCCTCTTCCGCCGCAAGTAGGGGTGAGGTGCGCACCGGCGCACCCGCCTCCCACTCCCAGCCCCCTCACCGATTATCCGCTTGAATCAATCTTTTCTCTCCCTCTCTTGGCGTCCTAAGAAAGCGGGAAGCCGCGCTTCGCGTCTAAGGCGTCTACCCTGCGGGAAGCCGCGCTTCGCGTCTATGGCGGTTCAATGAAACCTGACTATAATGAGAAAAAATGTAAACTTTTGTAAATAACCGATGAATCAACTCACCCTAGAGACAATTTCCGCCAAGTTAGAAAGCGCGAATTCCCGAGATCGCATGCTAGCGCTCGCCTCACTGCGGGAAGTACCCGCAACAGATGCGGTCCCTTTAATCAAGAAAGTTTTGGGAGACAAGAATCTGCAAGTGAGGTCGATGGCGGTATTCGCGCTGGGCATCAAGCAGACAGAGGAGTGCTATCCGATACTGGTGCGGTTGCTAGAAACCGATCCCGATTACGGGATTCGGGCTGACGCCGCCGGCGCTTTGGGCTATTTAGAAGACCAGCGCGCCTTTGAGCCTTTGGTGCGGGCGTTTTACGAGGATACCGACTGGCTGGTGCGCTTCAGCGCGGCGGTGGCGCTGGGGAATCTGAAAGACCTCCGAGCTCACGAGGTGCTGATTCAGGCGCTTGACAGTGAGGAAGTGGTAGTGCAGCAAGCGGCGATCGGGGCGCTGGGAGAAATCAAATCAGTGGGAGCTGTCGATCAGATTTTGCGCTTCGCCCAGTCAGATGACTGGCTAGTGCGCCAGCGGTTAGCGGAGGCGCTGGGGAATTTGCCGTGCGCCAAGAGTGTGTCGGCGCTCAAGTATATGGCGAAAGACAGCCACCCCCAGGTTGCTGAGGCGGCGAATATTTCCCTGCAGCGGTTGGCGGAGGCGGGTGTTTAGGGACATTGGCGTCGCCCTCACCCCCAACCCCCTTTCCCAAAGTGGGATAGGGGGCTGTGCCCTGGGCACAACCTGCCTGTAGGATTTATCTGGGTGGCAAATAGCTAAACTCAAAAGGCATTAGGGCAGAATCTGAGGTAGCTATTTCCTCCCTACGACGATCCCAATTAAATTTGGCGCTGTAAATTTTTGTTAAGTTCAGGGAGATTGGCAACGCAGCTAGACTATATTGTTTTTTAGCGTAGAGAGTGGCAAGATTGATTTATGTCTTTTTACTTGTGGAAAGACCGTCAAAAGAATCACAGGACACGGCTGAACCCTGGGCTGCGATTTTTTCCGATCGCGGTTCTGGTGCTGGGGGTGTATTTTCGATTCATCAACCTGGACAGAAAAATATACTGGCATGACGAGGCAATGACTCTAAAAAAGATTTCTGCTTACCCCAGGAATGCAGAAATATTTAAGGAGCAAGTAATTTCCCAGGAAGATTTTCATAAGTCTCTGCGCCTCAGTCCTGAAATAAGTGTGATTGAGACTGTAAAAATGCTATCAGTAAACGACCCTAAGCAAGGCCCCCTATATTTCGCGGTCGCGCGTTTGTGGGCGCAATGGTTTGGCAGTTCAATAGCGGCGATCAGAAGTTTGTCTGCCTTGATCAGCCTTCTAGTATTTCCTTGCCTCTATTGGCTGTGCCTTGAATTATTTCAATCCTCCCTAGTTGGGTGGGTAGCAGTAGCGCTGATAGCTGTATCGCCATTTCATGTGCTGTACGCGCAAGAAGCGAGGATGTACAGTTTGCATACAGTAAATATCTTGCTATCGAGCGCTGCATTCCTGCGAGCGATGCGCCTCAAAACCAAGCTAAGTTGGGGAGTTTATTCAGCAACCATTACATTAGGATTGTACACTCATCTGCTGTTTTCATTAGTTGCCATAGGACATGGCATCACTGCAGCCGGCACTGAAAGGAGCCGGTGGAGTAAAACATTTATTGCTTATCTAATCGCCACAATAGCAGGGCTGCTAACTTTCACCCCCTGGCTTTTTTGTATTGTTACTCAACCGCGCAAAGTTTACGGAGCGATGGGCTGGGTTGCGCGAACAGTTCCCCTGTATAAGTTGGCGATTAATTGGTTAATTAACACCAGCCATCTGTTTTTTGATATCTGGCCATACGAGTCAATTGCTGTAGGATTGCCTTTCTTAATACTGGCAACATATTCAATTTATTTTATTTCCTATAGAAATATCCCCAAAAACGCTGGTATTTTTGTATTGACACTGACTAGTATTACAGTCCTGACTCTAGCAGTACCTGACTTGATTTTGGGGGGGGTCCGATCTGCTAATTCTCGATATTTAATTGCGTATTATCTGGGATTGCACTTGAGCGTAGCTTATCTGATCGGCGCTAAACTTTCAGATATATCTACCCAAAAAAAGCGGCATAAGCTGTGGCAATTCATTGCGATTGCGTTGATTTCATGTGGAGTTATATCCTGCGCTGTCAGCTCTCAAGCCGAACTGTGGTGGAACAAGTATTCCGCCTGTAAAATCCCGGCAATAGCCAGGATTGTTAATCAAGCCACCGCTCCGCTTGTAATTATTGACTATCATTGGAATTCTTGGAATAATGCAGGACCTCTTAGCAATTTTATCAACTCTCACGTCAAGCTTATATTATTGAATGAATCAAAGATAGGAAAAATTCCAGAAGGTTACAGCGATGTTTTTTTATTCAACCCTTCCGAGCAATTGCGAGATAGTATTGCCCGCTCCCATACCTTTAAGATAGTGCCGGCTTACCAGAGAGAAGGGATGGAACTTTTTAGATTATAAAAATATGGATTTCAAGAAATAGTAGGTGGGGCAAAACACATCTCCCGGCGTCATGCTTTACACTGGATTTCACAAGTTCCTCTAGCAGTTAGCTAATCTTGACGATGGTTTGGTGACGCCCACTCATATAATCTCCGGTCAATCCCTGACAATAAACCTTACCACCCACCGGCACCCCACGCTCGCCAGCCGGCACCCCACAGGGCCAGCCGGCAGGCGTTCCCTTTCGCGTAAGATACTCTAAAGAAACACTGACGCCGAACCGCCCTTACATGGACATCACCGAATTCTTCCAGCAGAGTGCTGGTAAATGGTTTTCCCAGCGCACCAGCCACTACATGGCACCCCCCCAACTAGAAACCGGCACCACGGATCTCTGGATTGACATCCTCCCCCTCAGCGATCCGGAGGTCATCAAACTCTGCCGGCAGTACCGGATTGAACCCTCAATAGCACTACCAGGCGCTCGTGTCAAGTGGAACGGCACAGTGGGAGTCAAACAGCGCAAACAAGTCGGTTCCACCGTTATAGTCCCCATTCCCAGCCCCGACAGCCCCAGCACCGGCAAACTGCTGCAGCAAACCCTCACCCTCAACGCCCCGGTTGCCGGTCGCTATATCATGGGAAGCGACGGTTGCCTGACACTGATTACAGAAACGCCAGACCTGTATTCCGAAGAGCGCCTGTGGTTCGAGAGCCCCAACTTGCGGCTGCGCACCAGCACCGTCAAGCGCCCGAACGGCGTCAGCGTCGCTTCCTTCTGCTCCGAGATTCGCATGGGTGGCGCACAGCCTCCCGCCCAAACCGCAGCTAGCGCCCAGCAGGCATAGCTCTCGCACAGACCGGATAAATCCGGTCTCAATCTCTCACTTCCCCTCGAAAAGCCGGCGTTGCACAGTAGAAGGATGATTTCACTTTTTGCACTCATCCAAAACCCTCTCTTACTCTTGGGGGGGTGGGGAACATCGCCGCAATTGTGCAACCCCTAAAAGCCGGCAGCACAGCAATTGCACAGCCGTTTCCAAAGAGCCGGTGCGGCGACTGGCGACCTTCAGGCTTTGTGCATTTAATTTGCACTATGATCTCAAGTATAACGTATCCAGACATGGCATTTATAGCAATATGCACTTAGGTTAGGACAGTAGGACAGGCGTCTCGCCTGTCCTACGAATTTTATCCCTAGACCACTGATGTCCTAACCAATATGACTGCTGCTATAAAAAGCCTATATAATGGATGCAATTTTTATCCAATAAGCAAATTAAAAGCGTAAAAGCTTGCCAGTGCCAGTCCCGTGGCCAATGCCCCAGGCCCTGTATTTAACTCAAGTTGCTACGAGCGCAGTGAGTCAGGTCAGATCCCCCCCTAGCCGGGGCGGTCTCCGTGGGTGACCCGCCCCTTAAAAAGGGGGGGGAACATCTCAAAGCCCCCCTTTTTAAGGGGGGGGAAAGGGGGGATCTGGATGCTTGGGATTGTAGGTAGCAACTTAAATTATTTAGGAGTTAGGGGTTAGGTGTTAAGCTTTTAGGCTTTTAATCTTCCTATCTGCCCAAAGGAAACCCGCCGATTGGGCGTGCAGCCCAACTACAAACATGCCCCATGCCCAATATCACTCCTCCACCGGCACACCTGTCTGATTACATCCAATCTCAACATCCAATTCTGTGACAGAGGTAGTGCCGGCTGTGTCAGCGGCAGAATCCTCAGGCTGCTGGGCGACCGCCTTCAGCTTAGCGTGGAACTCAGAAAATTCCACAGCCGGCGTAAACCGGACAATGGGATTTCTGATTGCTTGCCACCGCGACCAATCCGCCTGGTACTCAACCTTAGGCACCTTCTTGGGTTTCCACTCAGATGGCGCTTCCTTTGTTTTTGGCGGCGGCACCGGCTCGTCGAGCAAAGCTTGCTCGCTGACCTGAGTTGCCAGCCGAACTAGGTTTGCCAAAGTCTTCCCCATTCTCTTAGGTATCGGCGCACTGGAGTGGGAAAACCCTGACTGCGGCAACTGCTGCAGGAGGGGTAGCGGTTGTGCCGGTGCGGCGCTGCCG
>JALOOK010000167.1 GCA_025454445.1 Oscillatoria sp. Prado101
CGGAGATCCAGTAGGGCTAAAGCCCCACTACGAACCTTTTCAAGTCAGAGCCTCCAGAAGCGGGTTCCCAGGCTCCGCCTGGGAACGAGTGATTGGGCGTGCAGCCCAACTACAAACAGGGGCCAGTCAGAGCCCTGGAACGAGGGATAAGGAGTGATTGGGCGTGCAGCCCAACTACAAACAGGGGCCAGTCAGAGTCCTGGAATGATGGATAAGGATTTATTAAACCGGATTTTTTTATACAATCCTTGCCGCAAAGCGGACTTCGGTAGGCGTGCGGGGCGAGAGCAATTGCCACCGCACCGGCAAGGGAGCAGGGGCGATAGCAACTGTCACTCGCCATTGGGCTCTCCGCAGGGGGGAGTCCGTTAGATATCCTGTTCGCTCAGCTCGCGGGTAATGTGGTCAAAGGGCTGGTCGAGCCAAGGGCCAGGTTCAATGCCGGCAGCGGCGACTTGTTGGCGGACAAGATCCTTGAGAATTTGAATCCCCACAACGGTCGGGCCAATGGGCACGCCCAGAGAATTGTAGGTTTCCCGCAGACCTTGCAGTACGCGCTCGTCGAGGACGTCCGTATCACCGGCCACTAGGGCGTAGGTGGCATAGCGGAGGTAATAGTCCATATCCCGCAGACAGGCTGCGTAGCGACGAGTCGTGTAGGCATTTCCACCAGGACGAATCAGTTCCGGCTGTTCTGCAAACAGCCGAGAGCCTGCCTGCTTAACCAGACCGGCTGCGTTAGCATTGATGGCAGCGGCGGCCTGAACCCGTGCCGTGCCGGTGGCAAAATAGGATTTCAGCCGGTCAATGGCATCGCGGTCGAGATAGCGACCCGTTACATCGTAGTTTTTAATCAGGCTTGTGATTGCGTCCCGCATTAAATTCTTCTCCCAACAACTTCAACAGAAAAGCGAAAGCGACTCGTGACCGTGCGTGGGCTCGCTGTCGGTAGCAGCGGCGCACTGACTTGCCCGCTCGGGCTGGGGCGCTATCCACCGGTCGGGCAGATAAGGCGCAGGGACAAGAGCAGCACCTGTTGTCCCGCTAGTCCGAGCGGTCGTCTGATAATTAGCCGATTGTAGTCTACTACAAAGCGTTCCCCATAAACATATGGGAATGGGCAGCGGCTTGTACGGGGCATGGGAAATGGGGCGGCGGCTTGTGCGGGGCGGCGGCTTGTACGGGGCATGGGGCATAGGTGGGAGCAGTGCCTGAACCACCTGAAACTTGACACTTGACACCTGACACCTGACACCTGACGCTTAACCCAGCTCTACTGAACGCGCCGCGATTCTTAATCTTTTCTCTATGAGAGTAGAAGGGCGACTGTGCTTAGATTCATCTTGGAATGTGATAGAACACACAATAACTTGTATCCAGCGATACAAAATCCTGATTGTCCTAGTCCGTAGGATGATTCGGGTTCAACAGAATGGCAGTAGTTGAGAGATTAAGGACATAAGGTAAGGAGTCATTCATGCCGCAAACCGCGCAAGAAGTCTTGCAGCTAATCCAAGAGCAAGATATTAAAATCGTAGACCTGAAATTTATCGACATGCCAGGGATCTGGCAGCACTGCTCGTTCTACCGCGACCTAATTGACGAGAGTGCCTTCGACGAGGGCGTGCCTTTCGACGGTTCCAGCATTCGGGGCTGGAAAGCGATCAACGAATCAGACATGTCAATGGTGCCCGATCCGACCACAGCGTGGATCGACCCGTTCATGAAAGAGAAGACCTTGAGCATGATCTGCAGCATCAAGGAACCGCGCACCAACGAGTGGTACAGCCGAGATCCGCGCACCATTGCTCAGAAGTCGATCGACTACCTGATTTCCACCGGCATTGGCGACACAGCTTTCATTGGCCCAGAAGCGGAGTTCTTCATCTTTGATGATGTCCGGTTTGACCAAACCCAGAACACGGGCTATTACTATGTGGACTCTGTGGAAGGTCGCTGGAACTCCGGTAAGGACGAAAAGCCAAACCTGGGTTACAAACCCCGCTACAAGGAAGGTTACTTCCCGGTTGCGCCAACGGACACCCAGCAGGACATCCGCACGGAGATGCTGCTGACGATGGCGGAATGCGGCGTCCCAATTGAAAAGCACCACCACGAGGTGGCCACAGGCGGGCAGAACGAGCTGGGCTTCCGCTTCGATACTTTGGTGAAGGCGGCTGACTACCTGATGACCTACAAGTATGTCATCAAGAACGTTGCCAAGAAGTACGGCAAAACCGTCACCTTCATGCCGAAACCGCTATTTAATGATAACGGTTCTGGGATGCACACCCACCAGTCCATCTGGAAGGATGGCCAGCCTTTGTTCTGGGGCGATGGCTACGCCAACCTGAGCAAGACAGCGCTGAACTATATCGGCGGGTTGCTCAAGCACGCACCGGCACTGCTGGCGATCACCAACCCCACCACCAATTCCTACAAGCGGCTGGTTCCCGGGTTTGAAGCGCCGGTGAACTTGGCCTACTCCCAAGGCAACCGCTCGGCTTCCATTCGCATCCCGCTGTCGGGGACGAATCCCAAGGCCAAGCGGCTAGAGTTCCGCTGTCCCGACGCCACCTGCAACCCCTACCTGGCCTTTGCGGCGATGCTGTGTGCCGGTTTGGATGGCATCAAGAACGAGATCGATCCGGGCGAGTCTCTGGATGTGGACATCTACGACCTCACCCCAGAAGAACTGGCCAAGGTGCCGTCCACTCCCGGCTCTCTGCTAGACGCTCTCAAGGCGCTGGAAGCGGATCACGAGTTCCTGCTTGCCGGTGGGGTGTTCACAGAAGACTTCCTGACCACCTGGATTGAGTACAAGATTGACAACGAAGTCAACCCGATGCGGCTGCGCCCGCACCCCTACGAGTTTGCGCTCTATTATGATTGCTAATCTAGGCAATTCGTGAACTTCTTAAGGACGCCACCCTGCGGGGTGGCGTTTTTTGTGATAATCAGTGGAGTGGGTGATGTGGTAGGAGATGGGCATGGGGCATTGGTTAAACCTGGGTATTCGCAGGGTGCGTTCCGCCCCAACATACAGGCACGACTGGTGCGGCATTCTCTCAAGGCGGAACGCACCGCACGGCTGGACTGATTGGGCTGCGTGACGCCCCAACATACCGGCACGACTTGTGCGGAGTCGTTTCCAGGCGGAACGCACCCTACTGTAAATTTAGTTCAAGGCCACAAAAAAGAGGTAAAATAAATATGGCGTCAGAACGTTTCACAATCAATAGTCCTAAAGTTGTCCATGAAATCATTGACGGTGAAGTCGTAATTGTCCATCTGGTGAAAGGGCATTATTATAGCCTGGTCAAAACAGGGGCGGAGATTTGGAGCGGGATTGAAAGAGGAATTTCTAGGAAGCAGATTCTGGAAGAGATGGTGAGCCGGTACGATGGCGAGCCGGCAGAGATTGAAAAGGCGGTCAACAATATGATAGAACAGTTACAGGAGGAGGAACTGATCGTCGTCGCACAGACAGATGAATCGGACAGCACGACAGCAGCCGCCGGCGCAATCGAAGCGAATGCCAATCCAGAAAAGCTTAGCTTTGAGCCCCCCAAGTTAGATAAGTACACGGATATGGAAGATTTGCTGCTGTTAGACCCCATCCATGAAGTGGATGAAACAGGCTGGCCAAATGTCAAGCCGGCGGCTGTGTGAGAGGACTGATGATAAACAAATTATTGCTGCCGGATATGGCAGCCAAGAATGCTAGAATGGAGCCGCTGGAGTTTTTCGATGAGGTTTGTGAAAAGTACGGACAAGCTGAAGCAGCTGGCGGGGGGTGTGTTGACCGCTATTATTGTATAGCCGGTTTGGCGGTTCGGTTGCGTTTTGCGGGAGAGGCGCTGCTACCCTATATCACACCGGCTTTAGCGCACTTGGCGACAGGACCTGTTGGGGAGCCGGCGCTGACGGTGTGTTTGTGGGACAGTGACTCTACGAATATTGTAATGCAGCCGCCGCCTTGGCAAGCGGATGATTATCGAGAGGGCGGGGAAATTCGAGGGTTTGTTGATGAGCGCATTCATACGATTGTCCAAATAGGAGTGAACGCACTCTCGGTTTTGGATAGAGAGCGTAACTTGGGAATATACTGGGTTAAGACTGCCAAACAGATTCCCTACTATGAAAGTGGCGCTCCTCTGCGGGCAATTTTTCACTTGTGGATGAGTCAGCGGGGAATCCAACTGATTCATGCCGGTGCGGTGGGACTTCCCAGCGGGGGGGTGCTGCTGGTGGGAAAGGGGGGTTCGGGCAAATCGACCACAGCTCTAGCTTGTCTGAATTCCGAGCTTTTCTATGCTAGCGATGATTACTGTCTGCTGGCGCACCACCCCACCCCAACAGTTTTCAGTATCTACAGCACCGGCAAGAAAAATGCGGATGATGTGGGAAGATTGCCGTTTATGGTTTCACATATCAGCAATCCTGATCGGCTCGGTACAGAAAAAGCGGTTTATTTGTTGAGCGAGAGTTTTCCGGAAAAACTTTTGCCAAGTTTTCCGATCAGGGCAATTTTAATCCCGCGCATTAGTGGGGGGAGAGAGACGGCATTGAAACCGGCATCGCCGGCTGCCGGTCTGGCGGCGCTGGCTCCGAGTACAATATTTCAATTACCTGGGGACAGGAAAAAGGGTTTTCAAACAATGGGACAACTTGTCAGGCAGCTTCCTTGCTATCAGCTGAACTTGGGCACTGACACTGGACAAATTCCTGAGGTGATTTTAGACCTCCTCTCTAGCAATCAAAAGTTATGCCGGAAGGGTGATTAAATATGTCAAGTCAAGAGCAGTTGCAGCATCTCGTCGTTAAGAAAGTTCTGAAAGCCGATGATTTCATCAAATGGCTTTGTTTCGCCAATGCCGGGATGTTAAATACAGGCAATATCTGGTGCTTGGACTACGCCATATCTCACCTCCCCAGTCAAGCACCGATTGTCGAAATAGGTTCATTTTGCGGCCTGTCTACTAATTTAATAACTTACCTCAAATTAAAGCATGGAGTGGGGAACAAGCTAATCTGTAGCGACCCCTGGGATTTTGGTGCCTCGGAGAAAGGTGGGGCGTTGGCGGGCCATCCCTATATTCAGCGTGAAGAATACAAAGAATTTGTCAAATCCAGCTTCATTAAAAATGTATCTTTTTTTAGCAAACATGATTTACCTTTTGCTATTGAAGCCGCGTCGGATTATTTTTTCGAGCAATGGGTGCGGCAACAAAATGTTAATGATGTGTTTGGCCGTAACCTTCACCTGGGCGGGCCAATTAGTTTGGCTTATATTGACGGAAATCACTCTTACGAATTCGCGAAACGGGATTTTGAGAATGTAGATAGTTTTTTAGAGCCCGGGGGGTTTATCTTATTTGATGATTCGGCTGATGGTTCCGGATCGGAAGTTTGCCAAGTGGTAGCAGAAGTTTCACTCTCTGGCCGTTACCAGTTAATCAAAAAGAGCCCAAACTACTTCTTTAACAAGCTTAGAAATATTGACTGAGAAAAAAAAGAGATGCAATCAGAACAATTTTACGTCAGCGTTATTATCCCCGTGTACAATGGAGAAACCTTTTTGGCAGAAGCTGTTGAGAGTGTGCAACAGCTTAATTACCATCCTCTAGAGATTCTCATTGTAGACGATGGATCGACAGATGGCACTGCTGGAATTGCCAAAAGTTTCCAGGGGGATGTGCGCTATGTGTGGCAATCTAATAGTGGGCCATCTGCAGCCCGCAACACGGGAATGAAGATGGCGAGGGGAAACATTATCGCTTTTTTGGATGCGGACGATTTGTGGCCAAAAAATAAATTAGAAATTCAGCTGGGGTGCTTGGCTGCAAATCCATCGGTCGAAATTGTCGGGGGGTACATACAGTATATGCGGCTATCGGACAGCGCCGCAGACACACAATTATTGGTTGAATTTGCCGAACCGATTGTTTCTTTTCACTTGGGGGGTGCGATTTTTAGGAAGTCGGTGTTTGACAGAATAGGCTTGTTTGACGAGAAGCTGCGTTACAGTGAGGATGTTGACTGGTTTATGCGAGCTTGGGAGCAGGGGGTTTCAATGGTTGTGTTGAAGCAGGTGACGCTGTTTTACCGAAGACACCTGGACAGCATGACTTCTGGAAACAATATACACGATAATAATTTCATTAAGGTACTCAAAAAATCTCTGGACCGGCGTCGGCAGCAAAGCAATGGATCAGCCGCGCCTCTTCCTGGATTGTCCTATCTGGATGAAGCTAAGCTTTAGGAAAACCGCTGGGAGAAGCACTGTAACTCCTAGTCTGTTTAGAATGGCGTGTGTTAAGCTGGAAAAGCCGGCGTGAAAGCATGGGTAAATCCATAAAGGAGCTATTGAAAAATGGAGAAACCGCTAGTCAGTGTTATTATAGCTGTAAAAAATGGGGAGCGCTTCTTGGCAGAAGCCATTGAAAGCGTTCTGTCCCAGACTTATGAACCGTATGAAATAATTGCGGTTGATGGCCAATCTACAGATAGCACGGAAAAGGTAGCCAAATCTTACAAGCAGGTACGCTATATCCGTCAAACGGGTCAGGGTGTGGCGGACGTTCCTTACTATCAGCTAAACTTGAGGACTGACATGGGGAAAATTCCTGAGGTTATTTTAGACATACTTTCCGAAGGATAAAGGGATGGAGTGAAAATAAATGCGCGAAAAAGCTACGAATTTAATCGTAAAACACTACTTAAAAAGCGGACAAATTCCTTGGTTTCCAGGCTATAGCGTCTACCGCCAGCAGTTCATTGGCCAAACTCTAGAAAATTTAGATTTAATGTCTAAATTTAAGGGGGTCCAGCCGCTGCCAGATGGCTATGGCTTTGCTTTGGATGAGCGGTGCGTGGAATATCCGTGGCTATTCGCTCAATTCGATACGCAACCGGAGCGCATTCTCGATGCCGGTTCTGCTCTCAATCACGCATTCCTTTTGGACAGACCGATCTGGACAGGTAAAAAATTGCACATTTTAACCTTGGCCCCGGAAACCCAGTGCTATTGGGAGCGAGGTATTTCCTATCTATTTGAAGATTTGCGGCAGATTCCTGTCCGGGATAACTATTACGATACTGTAGTTTGCATTTCTACGCTGGAACATATTGGGTTTGACAACAGGCAGTTCACCGGCGCAGGCACCTGTGAGGAAAATAGGCCCGAGGATTTTGTGCTGGCTGTGCGCGAAATGCGGCGCACGCTAAAGCCTTCTGGACGACTCCTGCTGACTGTTCCATTTGGCAGGTATCGAAATATTGGCACCCAGCAAGTATTTGACGGGGACTTGCTAGAGGAAGCAATTGCCGCTTTCCAGCCGGCAGGGGTGACGCGCACATTTTTCTGTTACACAGAACAGGGCTGGCAATTTGCAGATGTCAGCGAGTGCAAGGAAAAGGAATATGTTGACTGGATTATGCTGCCGGCAGACCGGCGCAGCTCGCAATTTCCCAAGCAGCCGGATGGGGCTGCTGCGGCGAGAGCCGTCGCGTGTGTTAAGCTGGAAAAGCCGGCGTGAAAGCATGGGTAAATCTATAAAGGAGCTATTGAAAAATGGAGAAACCGCTAGTCAGCGTTATTATGGTTGTAAAAAATGGGGAGCGCTTCTTGGCAGAAGCCATTGAAAGCATTCTGTCCCAGACTTATGAACCGTATGAAATTATCGTGGTTGATGGCCAATCTACAGATAGCACGGAAAAGATTGCCAAATCTTACAAGCCGGTACGCTATATCCGTCAAACGGGTCAGGGTGTGGCGGACGCTTATAATGTCGGTATTGATGCGGCTCGCGGAGAGTTCGTGGCATTTCTCTCCCATGACGACCTGTGGGCACCCAATAAATTAAGTGTCCAGGTAGATTACCTGCTCAGCCAGCCCGAAATCCAATACACAGTTGCAAAAGCCAAGTTTTTTTTGGAGGAAGGATATTCGATACCGCCGGGGTTTAAACCTGAATTATTAGAAGGAGATCGCGTTAGCCGGATTATGGAAACTTTAGTGGCACGAAAGACTTTATTTGAGAAAATAGGCCAGTTTAATCCCAACTTAAGGACGGCAGAAGATGTGGATTGGTTCGCCAGGGCCAAGGACAAAAACATCCTGATGGCGGTGATTCCTGAGGTGCTGCTTTACAAGCGGATACACGACGCAAATATTTCACTGTCAGATATTAAATTGAACAATGACCTCTTGTTAAATATCTTAAAACAATCAATCGATCGCCAGCGATCTCGGAGAGGTGAGAAAGAATGAGGATGGGAAATCAACCGCTAGTGAGCGCTATCGTACCTGTGCGCAATTGCGAGCGCTATTTGGCAGAAGCGCTGGAGAGTGCGCTGGCGCAGACTTATCAGCCGGTGGAGATATTTGTTGTGGATGACGGTTCAGCGGATGGGAGTGGGGAGATTGCCAAACGCTATGTGCCTGCTGTGCGGTATCTCTTTCAAACCAGTGCCGGTGCTGCAGCCGCCAGAAACCGAGCCATCCCACTGGCTAA
>JALOOK010000553.1 GCA_025454445.1 Oscillatoria sp. Prado101
GGTAATGTTCCAGCCAAGTTGGGCCAGCCCCTCAATCAGAAAATCCCGCCTTTGCCGGTAGCGATCCTGGACTTGGTGCACATACTCGTCCGGCAACTGCAAAGCCGTTTCTGCAGCGGTTTGCAGCGCCGCAAACAGCCCGTAGTCGAGATTGGTTTTCAAGGTGCGCAACCCTTGGATAATGTGCCGGTTGCCGACAGCGAAGCCCACCCGCCAGCCGGCCATATTGTAGGTTTTGGACATAGTGTGGAACTCCACGCCTGTGTCTTTGCCACCTGCAATTTCCAGCAAGCTGGTGGGTTGGTAGCCGTCAAAGGCCAATTCGGCGTAGCACAAGTCGTGAACGAGCAGGATTTCGTACCGGCGGGCAAAAGCGACAATCTCTTCAAAAAATTCCCGGGGTGCTGTTGCGCCGGTGGGGTTGCTCGGATAGTTGAAGTACAGTATCTTGGCTTCCTGCGCCACAGAGTCTGGAATTGAGGCTAAATCGATAAGCCAGCCGTTTTCCGGTTTGAGAATCAGGCTGTGGACTTTGCCGCCGGCAATCAGCGGTCCCCGGAAATGGGCTGGGTAGGCTGGGCTGGGAACCAGCACTAAATCCCCGGGATTGACATAGGCGATCGCCAGATGGGCCAGCCCTTCTTTTGAACCCAGCAGGGGCAGGGCTTCGCTGTCGGGATCTAGTTCCACCCCGTATCGCCGCTTGTACCAGCTGGTGATGGCGGCGCGGAAGCTAGCGGTGCCTTCAAAGGGAGGATAGCCGTGATTGGCGGGATTTTGCAGCGCCTTGATCGCCGCTTCCACCACCGGCACAGGGGTCGGGCCATCTGGATTCCCCATGCCCAAGTCAATCAAGTCCAGCCCCTGCTCGCGGGCGCGGGCTTTGAGTTCATCCAGGCGGGCAAACACATAGGGGGGAAGTGCTTGTAGCCGGTCAGCAGGGGAGATCCAATCTAATTTCATGGAGATGCTTTTAAATTGCTCAACGCCTTGCGGCATCAGTGGTTTCAGGGGTGAGGTTGCTTTTAAATTTTAGAGGCAGAGGCGCACTTCTGTATCAAACACTACCAGGCTGCTGGCTATTTTTGTGATCGGACTTACGCAGAAACCGGGTTTCTCAACCAGACTCCTTGACTTTCATCGCAGGGTATCACACCAGAAACCCGCTTTCTTTCAGTGCGTAAGTCCTATCTGACAGCTCCCGTCACCTGGCCATCTCAAGTTTTGTTAAATTCTGAAATTGGCCCGATTGCCGCTGACCCTGCCGCCGGTGCTGCACTCTGCTGGGAACGCCCGGTTTCCACCGGCACGGTGGTGGAAACCATTGCCGCCACCAGCTGTTCGGGAATCACTTTAAAGGGCAGCCGGTGGATGTCCGAGTTGGCAGCGCAGGCGATTTCAGCGGCGAAGCGCAATTCGGTTAGGGTGATATTGCCCATCCCCAGGTCTTCTAAAGTTTGGGGCAGGCCAATTTCACTGTAGAATTTCAGCAGCTGCTGGCGGGCTGTGGCTGCCAGCTGGTTCCCCTGGAGCATTTCTTCCAAACGCAGTTGCGCCAAAATGCCGTAGGCGACTTTTTCGCCGTGCAGGGTGCCGGTGCGGTGCAGGTGAGTCAAGCCGTTGTGGATGGCGTGGGCGGCGACAGTGCGGCACTGAGCCCCTCCGATGCCCCCGATCGCGCCGGCAAGCAGGACAGTGGCGTCTGCGACTTCTCGCCAGACTTCTCCCCCAGGCTGTTGCAGGGCGAGAGCTGATTTTTGCAAGAGGATGTCGCGCAGGACTCTAGCTTGCTGCACGGCTGCAATCAGCAGGGTTTGCTGGGAGTGCCCGCTGCTCACCGAGGCTTCATACCACTTGGCAAGGGCGTCTCCAATGCCCGCGACTAAGGTGCGCTGGGGGGCGGTTTGGATAATCTCGTAGTCTAATACCAGCAAGTCGGGGCATTTGTCAAGGGGTACGTCGTAGAGAAAAGCACCTCGATCGGAATAGACGTTGGACAGGGCTGTCCAGGCGGCGCAGGTGGCTGCTGATGCCGGTACGGTAACAACCGGCAGCCGGCATTGGTGAGCGAGCAGTTTGGCTGTGTCCAGGGCTTTGCCGCCGCCAAAGCCTACAATCAGGTCGGCTTGGTGGTCTGCAACTGCTTTTCGCCCGGCTGCGAGACGGGCTTCGCTGCAATCTGGGCTGTATGATGCCATTGCCACAAAAAGCTGCTGCTGCTCTAGGGCCGGTCGCAACCGCTCCTCGGCAATGGCCATACTGCTTTGGCCGGCAACGACTAAGGGCCGGTGTCCCAAGCGGGCAATCGCTTCCGCCCCTGCAGCTAGCGCTCCGCAGCCTCGCATGACTTTGGCTGGCGCAACGGTCATGGAAAAGAGGGTCGGAAGGCTGCCGGCGGTTTCTGTGGGGTTGGGCGAAGGGGTTTGGCTCATACGGCACTGTGGCGTTTGGCTCTGATTGCGGGCAAGGGTTTGGTTTGGAACCTGTATAGCCGCTTTATAGCATTTATTCAGCGCTGGAGCGGGTTTTCTTAGCTTTGATTTAAACTTGGTGAACCGCCCCCGTGAAGGAGCGCCAAGAGAAGAGAGGAGAGGAAGAATGGCGAGAGCGGTCTGCTGACCGGCTCTCTTGTGGGTTAGGTTTTTTCCCGACTGTCGGCGTCGCTGTCTGGGGCGGAACTCTCTGCTGGCGGTGCGGGGAGTTGGGCGAGTTTGTCGGGGAAGATTTCGACAGCCATTTGGTCGTCATTGCGGACAGAGAGG
>JALOOK010000554.1 GCA_025454445.1 Oscillatoria sp. Prado101
CGGGCGCAAAAACGCCTGAAACCCTATTCCCGGCGCTCATTCATACTTTGAGCCTTTTGTCAAGTGAGAATTGTGACTTCTTTTGTGACCGATGTGGGTTGAAGCTGAAAAAAGTCACCTTTTGCCACTGTCTCGCCCGCTTGCAGTCCGCTGACAGGGCCCGCTCGCATGGGGCCCGCTCGCATGGCCCAATGCCCAATGCCCTATTCCTTAAATATCGGCGGTTCGCTGTAATTCTGGCGCACCGGCAGCTCAATAACAAACTCCGTCCCCTTCCCGGGTTCAGAAAAGCACTTCAGCTGACCGCCGTGTTTTTCCACAACAATCTGATAGCTAATCGACAGCCCTAAACCGGTGCCGGCACCCACAGGTTTGGTGGTAAAGAAGGGGTCAAAAACTCGCGATATCACCTCGGGTTTCATCCCCTGTCCGCTGTCGGCAATCCGGATTTCCACGCGATTGGCGTCGGGGGTGCCGGTGCGAATCTGGATGGCAGCTTCTCTGCCACCGGCAGCCCCAGTCGTCGCTTTGCGAGGTTCTTCCAGCGCATCAATCGCATTCGCCAGAATATTCATAAACACCTGGTTCAGCTGCCCAGCAAAACAGTCCACATGAGGCAGTTTGCCGTATTCCTTAATCACCTTAATTTCAGCACTCGCCCCCTTAGCTTTCAAGCGATTCTGCAAAATCAGCAGAGTGCTGTCTATCCCTTCGTGAAGGTCTACCGCTTTCATCTGGGCTTCATCCAGCCTTGAGAAATTGCGCAGCGACAAGACAATCTGGCGAATGCGCTCAGCCCCCACCTTCATGGAGTGCAGGAGTTTGGGCAAGTCTTCCTTAACAAATTCCAGGTCAATGGCGTCAATTTCTTCCTCAATTTCTGGACAAGGGGGAGAGTGTTCCTGGTAGAGGTCAATTAGCCCCAGCAAATCTTGAATGTATTGCATCGCCGGGTCAACATTGCCGTAGATAAAGCTGACGGGGTTGTTAATTTCGTGGGCGACACCGGCAACCATCTGTCCCAGGCTGGACATCTTTTCCGTCTGGATCAGCTGGGCTTGGGTTTGCTGCAGGGCGTTCATCGCTTGCTGCAACTGCTGGGCTTGTTCCTTAGCGGCGCGGGCGGCTTCGGTTGCGCCGGCGTAGAGTTCAGCTTGGCTGATGGCAATCGCCAGCTGGTCGGCGATGGCGCACAGCAGCCCCACTTCACTGTCGCGCCAAGGGCGGGAACCGCAGCACTGTCCGCAGGCGAGCAAGCCAATCTCCCCGGCGGGCGTGTGAATCGGCAAGATCGCTATAGAAGTGAAGCCGCTCACCCACTTCAGCTGCTGCAGTTCAGGCTCGGCGAGGGTACTGACATCATTGAGGCGAATCATTTCCCGATTTAAAAGCTTGGCAATCACCGGACAGTCCCGCTGATCCGGGTAAGCTCCCAAGAGGCTGGGCGCGGTGGGCTTCTTGGCTTCTTTGACCACTTCCCAGTAAGAGTTGCAAGCTTTAGAGGTTAGCGGGCTGGTTTGCCGGTCCGGACTTTCCAGCCCTTTCCCAGTTTCCGCCGAAACGGCTTTCCAACTTTCGAGACCGTTAGGACGATACCAAACGAACAGGCAGCGGTCAATCTGTAGCAGGGTGTGAATTTCCTGTACGGCGGTTTCCAGGATCGTGTCGAGGTTGAGAGAGTTGCGGATCTGGCTAGCGAGCCGGTTGAGCAGCGCTTCTCGTTTGGCCTGTTTTCTAAATTGCGTTTCCGACTGGCGCAAAGCCGCTTCAGCCTGCTTGCGGTCGGTGATGTCCGTCTCGATGCCGTCGATGCGGACGGGGCTGCCGGCAGAGTCGCAAACCAGCCTGCTGCGCGACCGCAGCCAGTGCACCTCCCCGGAAGGGCGCACGATGCGGTATTCCATATCTGTGGTGCCGGCTGTGATGCGTTTTTGCAGCATGCCCTCAACCCGCTGCCGGTCTTGCGGGTGAATCATCTCCATCCAGAGGTTGGGATGGGTGAAAAACTCGGACTGGGGGCGTCCGTAAACCGCTTCAGCGGCGGGGCTGATGTAAAGCATCTCGAAAGTGGTGGCGTGCACTGACCACACCACGTCATCGAGTGAGTTGAGAATGCTGTTGAGCCGGTCTTGGCTTTGGCTGAGCGCTTCCGCCACCAGCTGGCGCTCGAAAGCCGAACGCTGCAGCTGCTCGAGCAGCTGGGTTAATTCAGTGGTGCGCTCTTGAACGCGAATTTCTAAGTCCTGTTTGGCTTGCAGCAGCGCTTCCTCCGCCTGCTTGTCTTCAGTGATGTCGCTGTCGGTTCCCATCATGCGATACGCTTTGCCTCCCCCGTCGCGGATGGCCGTGCCCCGCCCCAGAATCCAGCGGATACTGCCATCTTTATTTATCATGCGGTGCTCTATTTCGTAGTGGGGTGTGTGCCCTTCCAGATGCGCTCTCGCAGCTGCCATCAGCGCTGGCAAATCTTCGGGATGCACGCGCTTGAGCCAGTCTTCTTGGCGGTTGGGGATTTCGTCTGGCTCAAAGCCCAGCATGGCTTTTAAGTTGGGGTCGAGATAAATTTCGCCGGTTTCGATGTTCCAGTCCCAGACGCCCACTTTGCCGGCACGCACGGCTAGCTGGTATCGCTTTTCCGATTCCCGCAGCGCCTCTTCCATCCGCTTGCGCTCCGTGATGTCGGTGGCGATTATGGTAACAGCCACCACTTGCCCGCTTTTTTGAATTGGACTGATGCGACTGGAATACCAGGAAATGCT
>JALOOK010000168.1 GCA_025454445.1 Oscillatoria sp. Prado101
TTCAAAATTAAAAATCCAAAATTAGTATGGGACGTGTTGAAGGCAAAGTTGCCCTAGTAACGGGTGGGGCTTCGGGAATTGGCAAAGCGACGGCTAGAATGCTAGCGCGTGAGGGTGCTAGCGTCGCCATTACAGATATCAGTGAAAGCGCCGGCACAGCTGCGGCGTCCGAAATTGCTGGTGCGATTTTTCTCAAGCATGATGTCAGCAACGAACAGCAGTGGCAAGACGTTATTGCGCAAACGATTGCGGAATTTGGCAAGCTGGATATTCTGGTAAACTGCGCCGGCATCATCGGCAATCTTGCCGCACAAAATCCAGAAACTGTCACACTAGACGCATGGCGTCAGGTGATGATCGTCAACATGGAAGGCGTGTTAATTGGGTGCAAATACGCGATTTTCGCGATGAAAGACAGCGGGGGTGCGATTGTGAATATTTCCTCTCTTGCCGGTGAGATTGGCACCCCTATGGCGGTTGCTTATGGGGCGAGCAAAGCGAGTCTCACCCAGTTTTCCAAATCGGTTGCGCTGTATTGCGCCCAGAAAGGCTACAAAATTCGCTGCAATTCAATTTTGCCAGGGGCTATTTTCACGCCCATCTGGGATGAATTTCTCGGAAATGAGGCAGAACGAGAGCAGCGCATGAGGGAGATTCGGGAACAAATTCCTTTGAAAGTGTGGGGGGAACCTGATGATGTCGCCTGTGCGGTTGTTTATCTCGCCTCAGATGAATCCAAATTTGTCACCGGCACTGAAATTGTCATTGATGGCGGACAGTCTGCCGGTCCTGGGTAAAATCAGTGCCGGTGGGGTGGGGGCTAATAGCGGTTTTCAGTTGGATGAAGTACATGCCAGAAACCCGGTTTCTTTAAGAAACCGGGTTTCTAAGTGAAAACCGCCATAAGAAACCGGGTTTCTGAATAAATTTTTCGGTCATCAGGCAAAGTTGGTCGCAGAAACCCGGTTTCTGAGGGGGAAGAAACCGGGTTTCTGAATAAATCTTTCGATCAGGATGCAAAGAAAGTCGCAGAAACCCGGTTTCTGGCGGGGGCTAAGAAACTTTTTTCTCCAGTCTTTTCCCGCTCTTTTCTAGCATCTCGCCATCCAACTTGCCCTGTTCTTCAGCTTTGAGCAAGGCACGCATCGCTTTGTAATACAAATCTTTGTCGTAAGAAATCAGAATCAAATCCACACCGGCATTCACCGCCTCCACTGCAGCCTTCTCCAACCCATCCTCACTTCCATAGACCGCGTGCATGCTAAAATCGTCTGTAATTAGAATCCCGTCTTGCTGCCAGTTGTTTCTAATAATTCCTGTGACTGCCAGCTTGGAAAACGAGACTGGACGCTTGGCATCAACCGCCGTCAGTTTGGCGTGTCCCAGCATAGTAAACGCCTGAGAGTTTCCCATCACCTCCCGAAACGGCACCCAGTCCTCCCGCATTAATTCCTCTACTGGCGTGCGCAACTCGGCGCTGTCGATATGCGTATCTGTCTCCACCCTCCCCAGTCCGGGAAAATGCTTAATCGTACACCTAACCCCAGATTCTTCCAGAGTCTGGCAGTACCACAGCGCCACCTTGGCCACCACGTCCTTATCCGCAGATATTGCTCGCCGGTAAATCTGAGAAAATTTGTCACTGGGATTAACAATTCCCTTGTTTAAATCCACCACCGGCGCAAAATTCAGATTCACTCCCAGCTCAGCCAACTCCCTCCCCTGCTGTCTGGCATACTCAATTACCTCCTTCTTTTTGCGCTCTACTTGCGTCTCTCCCTCAACAATCTTTGACAGGGGAGGCAATTGACTCAGCGGTGGGGAGAGTCGGGAGACGATACCGCCTTCTTGATCCGTGGCGACCCACAAAGGGGGCAAACCCTGACTGCGGCGAATCTCTTGCAGCGCTTTAATTTCTTGCTGTATCTCTTCCTGGCTTTTATTGCTAACATTTTTTGCGGTTACAAACACCCCACCGACAGCTTTCTTGGAAACTAATTGTTTGATTTCGTCGAAATTGCTGTAGCCGACAACCAAGTGCCGGCCTAACTTTTCCAGCCGGTAGGTATCTGCATTTAAGACGCTTTGTTTCGCCAGCGCCAAATTGATTTCTCCCGCCACAGCGACGAGCAGCCCCAAACATGCGACCATCACAACAGCCTTCCTGAGAGCGGCTTTCTGGTTGGTTTTCTCTTTCCTTAGCCCTAGTAGTTCAGAAAGGATTAATCCCAAACATAAAACGGCAATAGCCCCCAACAGCTCAAATCTAACACTCGCCAAAAGAGGCGACCTCACATAGAAAGCGACCGGCAAAATCGTTGCCGCTATAAAGAGTTTAAGGATAGAAATTAGCACAGGATTTATAAAGCAAATTTTAAGTACCTCGTAGCGTTCCCTATCCCACCGGCACCGATGGAGGTGCGTTCCCGCGCGTGGGAACGCACCCTACCCCTGAGAAACCCGGTAACTTTGGCGAAACCGGGTTTCTGGGGCCTACTTCACAGGGGGTTGCCAGCGCCGCTCAAACCACACCAAATTCCTTGAGCGCCGGCAAAAAATTGCTGTTTTCGTGTTCCGATCGGCTGAGTTTAATCAAAGCGAAGCGCCGCAGGGGAGCAAGATTTGCCCACTGTGCCGGTGTCAGCGTCACCCCAACTTCCTCGGCCTTTTTGCGCACATTTTCGGGGACAGTTGCTTCATCCATCCAGGCGGGATGGGCATCCACCGGCAAGTCAGTTGCGGGCTTGCCGGTGTGTTCCAAAACGAGCCGGTGCAGCAACTCCCGGTAAACTTTCGCCTCCTCCGAAGTCCCTGCCGGCATATCCACCAGCGCCTGCTTTTCTTCCTGGCTGAACCGATTCCACTCAGCCAATTTCAGCTTAACCCCACAACTATCTAAATTCAAGCGCACCTGCATGGGAATACAGCGCAGAGAATCCACAAAATCAGCTTCAAACTGAAACAGCTCACTCATATCAATTGTAGATTTATCCTTCCTTTCCACCCTTACAGGAAGCCTGCTTGCACCGTGGTCCCCCCACACTCAAGCAGACAACAGCCTCCTGTTATTTCCGATAAATCTCCGACTCGACCGACACCGAATCGGTCAGTAATTCTTGGCGCACGGGCGCGTCTTGGCGGTTTAAAAACCAAAACCCAAAAACAACCCAACTCAATTCTACACCGGCACACCGGCAGACAGAACCTCCGGTTCAGAAACCCCAACCCCACCACCAACACCAACCCGCACCAACTGCACCGCACAAGCTTTTAACTCCGGCTGTTTGGAATCCGGACAGCATTCCGGGTGAGTCAGGGCGTTCGCCTCAGAGTCCTCAGCCCACAGCGCCCCCCAGTGCATGGGCACAAAAACCGCCCCCGGAGAAATTGCCTTCGTCACCTTAGCCGGGAAACGAGCTTTACCGCGCCTAGAGAGCACCTCAACCCAGTCACCCTCAGCAATCTCCAGCTTTTCCGCATCGCGCGGGTGAATCTCAATAAATGGATTCGGGTGCATCTGGCGGATTTTGTCAATCCGACCGGTGCGGGAAAGCGTGTGCCAGTGACCGTAGAGCCTGCCGGTAGTGAGCACAAAAGGATAGTTGATATCGGGCGGTTCCGCCAACCCCTTAGAGTGATACGCCCCAAACCGCGCTCGCCCATCCGGCGTATGGAAGCGCAAATCCGTGTAAAGCCGAGATGAGTCGCGTTTCGCGCCGCTATCGGGACAGGGCCACTGAGTTGGCCCTTGCTGCTTCAGCCTTTCGTGGCTCAAACCCGTGACATCGCAAGGACGCCCCCTGGTCAGCCGCACGAACTCAGCATACACCTCAGCTGAGTTTTGGAAAGCAAACTTGTCAGCAAAACCCAACCGCCGGCCCACTTCCGCAAAGATTTCCCAGTCGGGGCGGGCAATGCCCTTGGGGGAGCGAAACGCCTCGCACAGCGTCACGCGGCGTTCCGAATTCGTCATCACGCCAGTTTTCTCGCCCCACTGGGCTGCCGGCAGCAAAACGTGGGCGTAAGCTGCTGTTTCCGTCGGGTAATAGGCATCTTGATAAACCGTAAATGGAGACTTGCGCAGGGCAGCTTTCGTGCGTTCCAGATCCGGCATGCTCACCACTGGATTTGTCGCCGCCACCCACAGGAAACCAACCTCGCCGGTTTCCAAACCCGCGATCATCTCCCAGGCGGTGCGACCGACCTCAGGCGAGATTTGCCCGGGTTTCAGCCCCCAGAACTGCTCAACTTCCGCACGGTGCTGGGGGTTTTTCACAAAACGGTAGCCCGGAAGCAGGTTGGCCAAACCGCCCGCTTCCCGCCCGCCCATCGCATTGGGCTGGCCGGTCAGGGAAAATGGGCCCGCCCCAGGCTTGCCGATTTGGCCGGTCATCAGGTGCAGGTTGATGATCGTGCGCACCTTAGCGGTTCCTTCGGAAGACTGGTTGACGCCCATCGACCACAAAGAGAGGACGCGCTTGGACTCGCCCCAGTAGCGAGCCGCAGTTTCCAGCTCATCGAGGCGGATGCCGCATTTTCTCGCCACCAGTTCCGGCGGATAGGAGCGAATCACCTCAGCGTAGTCGGGGAAATTCGCCGTGCATTCCTCAATGAATGCTGTATCCAGATAGCCCCAGCGCATCAGCAGGTTAGCCATGCCGTTTAGCAAATCAATATCCGTGCCCGGTCGAATTGCTAAGTGCAAATCGGCGTCTTCAGCGGTGGTTGTGCGGCGCGGATCTACCACAATCATTTTAACATGTTTGTTCTTTTTGTGGTATTTTCGCAGCCGGTTGTAGATAATCGGGTGGCACTCAGCGGTGTTGGTGCCAATCAAAAAGGCGCAATCTGTTAGCTCTAAATCATCGTAGCAGCAGGGGGGGCCGTCGGAACCGAAGCTTTGAATATAACCGGCAACTGCGCTCGACATGCACAAGCGGGAGTTGGCGTCAAAATTATTAGTGCCCAAACAGCCTTTCATCAGTTTTTGGGCGATGTAGTAATCCTCTGTCTGAAATTGCCCGGAACCGTACATGCAAAGAGCGTCTGGTCCAGAGGTCAAGCGAACGGTTTGGATGCGATTGACAATGGCATTCAAGGCTTCATCCCAGCTGACTCGCCGGAACTCTTCATCCAGGGAATTGCGCATCATTGGATACAAAAGTCGGCTTTTGTCAATCGCCTCGGCAATCGTCGCGCCTTTGACGCAAACCAATCCCTGAGAGGAGGGATGCTCGCGATCTCCTCTGACTTTCCAAATTGGAGTTCCTTCAGCGTCTCTGTTGGTTTGCTTGCCAAGCCCTGCTGGCGGCGAGACTTCTAAACCGCAGCCGACGCCACAGTATGGACAAAGGGTTTTCGTTGAGTCAGACATAATTTCCGTCCTCAGTGCTGTGCGGTCGATATCCTTATGTAAATTCTGGTTTCTTGTTCGCCATCTACTCTGATAATAGTCTCTTTTTCTCTCTGCCTACCATCCCAATTTCTTATGCTCTGTTAAGTAAAACTTATGTTCCAGCTGTCCCCATTTGTGCCGGCTCCCCCTCACCGATTTCTCGCCAGCAGCTACAGGTTGGTAGGGTGCGTTCCGCGTCATTGATTTCTCCCAAGCCCTCAGGTTATCCGACGCGAAACGCACCCTACAGTCTGGTTGGTGGGGTGCGTTCCGCGCCTGCGCGATTTCTCCAAAGCCGTCAGGTTATTGCACGGGGAACGCACCCTACACTTCGCTGCGTTTGTCTATGAGAACCGGCAGGGGTTCGGGTGCCGGCTCGCCTGCCGGTGCGGGTGCCGGTGCGTTAGTTCCCTCTTCATATTTGGCGGCAAAAGAGCCTTTGGGTTCTTTCAGGAAGAAGGCGCACAAGCTGGCGCAGATGAGAGCGGCGACGCCCATTGTGGCAAATAGGGTTTGGGGAGCTGTGTCAGCCGGCGCTAAGCTGTAAATCGTCAAGTAAACCACGCCGCCGAAGTTGCCGTAAGCCCCTACAATGCCGGCAATTTGTCCGGTACTTTCTTTTTTAATCAGCGGTGCCATTGCAAAGGTTGCGCCGCAACCAGCTTGAGCGAAGTAGGCGCAGAACATAGTGACGCCAACTGCCAGCCAGATGGGCCAGCTAGCGTTGATGCCGCTGGCGAGCAGGTAACCAATGGCGATGCCGGCGCTGACTGCAGTCATCGTCCACTTGCGACTGCCCAGCTTGTCAGAAATCAAGCCGCCGCTGGGACGGGAAACGAGGTTGAGGAAGGGATAGGTGGCAGCTATCATGCCAGCCATTACATGTTCGAGAGAGAAGGTGTGCTCGAAAAATGCCGGCAGCATGGAAACGGCGGCTAGTTCGCTGCCAAAGTTGGTAACATAGGTGAAACCGAGCAAGGCAACTTGGCGAAACTGGTAGCGCTCAGCTGGGGAGTAAATTTTTGTGCCTTCCAGCAGTTCCCGGTTCACTTTCCACGCTTTGTAGGTTTGGTAGCCAAACAGCCACCCCAACAGCAGCCAGACGACAAGCATTTGGTCGGTGGTCAGGAAGTGAATCTTCGGCTGAGCCAGACGCCACGCCAGCAATCCCAGGGCAAAAATTAACCCAAAATTCATCGCCAGCATCGCATAATAGCTAGGCGCACTGGTGACTTCCATCGCCCCACTGCGCTTGGGGCGCTGGTAAGTTTTGCCGGGAGGGGTGTCAGTGACGCTGCGGAAATAAATCGTGCCATAGACGGCTGAAATAATGCCGGTGAGCGCTATGGCAAAGCGCCAGTTGCTAGATCCTCCCGCCAGAAATGCTGTGGCGACAGCAACAGAGGGCAGGGCAAATTCCGCCCCAAAGGCACCGAAGTTCCCCCAGCCGCCATAAATCCCTTGCGCGATGCCAATTTCTTTCGGGGGGAACCACTCGGCTACCATGCGGATTCCCACCACAAACCCCGCTCCCACAACGCCCATCAGCAATCGGGCTAGAACCAGGTGGTGAAAGTTCTGGGAAGCAGCTGTGGCAAAACAGGGAACTATCGCAAACACCAGCAGCGATGAGAAGGTGATTCGCGGTCCGAAGCGATCCAGCAGCATGCCAATGATGATGCGTGCCGGTATCGTCAGCGCTAAGTTGCAAATCCCTAAGGTCTTGATTTGCTCTGGTGCTAGATGGAATTCTTTCCCAATCGTTGTGGCGAATGGCGCAAAGTTAAACCAGTCCACAAAGGTGAGAAAAAACGCCAGCCAACTCAGGTGGAGGATGCGATAGCGTCCCCGTAATGACCACATCTCTTGTAGCATGCAAAACCTTCCTAAATCAATTGGTTTTGAGGACTAAAAGCCGGTTGAAGTCTGAAGTCTAAACCCTAAACTGTAACCCTTCACCTCTCACCCTCACGCTCGTACAGGTAAGTGCCCTAGCCCCACATCCTGGCAAACTTGTATAAAATATACTTATATTGTCTGGGGCAAATTTTCCAGATTTAACCTCGTTTCATCTTGGCTCTGCAGTGAAGGCACCCGCACAGTCACGAGCCGTTCTTTCTGAACTATACAGCTAATGCTTTCTGTTTGACTTCATGGCTTTATCCCTCAGTCTTGGTGAATTGCTTCTTCTAAGTTAAAGGTAGGCGGCTTGCCAGGGCTGATTCGTATCTTTCATTACAAAATCTCACCCGCCATGACTTTACCGCATGACGTGAATGCCTTTTTTACATGGCACCCGCTTGAGCGCCATTGATTGGTTCAACAGGCAAGCTGAAGCAGGCCCACCTACCTGGCCTGACTTCTAACGCTCCCTGCTTCCGCTTAAATCGTTTAATTACCAACCAGCGCCTCTTTGATATAGCTCTTGGCGTACTTGGCGTCTTGGCGGTTATCCCCAAAATGTATAAATTGAGTAATTAATTTTATTATTTTTCCGGACAGCAAAAAAGATTCCTTATCTTAGCGCCGGCGGGCGGCAGAGGTCGGAGGGAACGCCTGTCCTACGCCTTTTTTGGGGGGACAGGCGGGAGGTCGGAGGGAATGCCCTTCCTAAGGGTTGACCTCTAGCACGCCGGTGGGGGCAAACACCACCTTGAATTGGGCCACCGGCTGCTCAACCGCATCACCGGCATTTTTGCCAGCTCGTTCGCTCAACACCGGCAAAGGCGTTTCCCCAACGTAATCCTTAGCAGCTGGACTGACCGGCTCGTAACCGGCAATCGCCCCATCTGCCTTAACCTTAACCCGGTACACCAAATCCTCAGCAAAGGTCGGGACAGTTTGCCAGCTTTCGTCAATTTCGTCAAAAAGCTTCCATTTCAATTCTTCGAGCACAGCAGGGTCAGTAATTGCCGGTGCAGCAGTTGCGCTGGAATCGGATAACGTGCCGGTTGATTCCGACACAGTTGCGCTGGAATCGGATAACGTGCCGGTTGACTCGGACAAAATTGCGCTGGAATCGGAAGACGTGCCGGTTGATTCCGACACAGTTGAGTCGGACACAGTGCCGCACCGGCTTTCAGGGCCAAACCGGCTCTTTTCGGTGAGGGAGTCGCATCCGCTGTCGAACTTGGATCTTCGCTGTGGGCGAAGCGGTGGAACAAGAAGTCCAAAGCATAATTCCGCAATTCCCGGTATCGCGGATCGTCCATCACCTGCGAGCGCACCCGAGGTCTTTTAAAAGGAATTTCCAGCACCTCGCCAATCTTAGCGGAAGGGCCATTAGTCATCATCACCAGCCGGTCGGCCAAAAACAGCGCCTCATCAATATCGTGAGTGATCATCAGCACCGTCACCCGGTGTTCGCTCCAGATTTGCAGCAATTCTTCTTGCAATTCTTCCTTAGTGATCGCGTCGAGCGCCCCGAAAGGCTCATCCAGAATCAAGACTTGCGGGCGAATCGCCAAAGCGCGGGCAATTGCCACCCGCTGTTTCATCCCGCCCGACATTTGACCGGGACGCTTGTTTGCCGCTTCCGTCAGTCCCACCATTGCCAGGTGTTCCTCAACAATCGCCACTTTCTCGGCGTGAGATTTTTCAGGATAAGCGGTTTTAACCGCCAGGTAGACATTCTCAAACGCCGTCTTCCACGGCAAAAGACAGTAGTTTTGGAACACCATCATCCGGTCGGGTCCGGGTTTGGCGATGCGCCGGTTTTGCAAACGCACCTCGCCGCCGGTGGGCGTGCTGAAACCGGCAACCATATTGAGCAGTGTCGATTTGCCGCAGCCCGAGTGACCGATAATGCAAATAAACTCGCCCTCAGCGACATTCAGGCTGACATCGTTGAGTACGGTGTAAGGGCCGGTGGGAGTGGCATAGACCTTGGAAACGCTCTCGATTTCCAAAAACGGTTCGCGTCGGGAATTCGATGCTTCTAGTTTTGAGTTTTTAGTTTTTTGAGTTAAAGAGGCGCTCGTTAGGGATTGCATTGTCAGGCACTGGGGGATAAGGGATTGTGGGAATTGAGAATTGGAAGCTCAAGTGGGGCCATAAACCCGGTTTCTAAAAGAAACCGGGTTTCTTTATCAGGGCCATAAACCCGGTTTCTTTGAGAAACCGGGTTTCTTAAAGAAACCCGGTTTCTGCGCTTATCAGGCGACTTGTGCGGTTGGGAAATCGATGAGGATTTCTTCGATGCGCAGTTCGCGCCGGATAGTGAAGCGCTGGAGATAGCCAATAGGATCGTCAGGGTTGAAAACCATGCCGTCAAAAAGTTCAAAAGGCTTGCGATCCGGCTCGACATCGGGCCATCCCAGCTGTCGGGCGGCTTCCCCGTACAGATCCACGCGGCGCACGCGCTCCAGGATTTCGATCCAGTTTTTGGGGAAAGGTGTCAAGCCCCAGCGAGCCATCTGGGTCAAAACCCACAGCCCCTCGCCTCGTCCGGGACAGTTGGTATTTTCGATATGGAATTGGTGGTAGCGCCGCAGCAGCAGAGGCGGTTCGCCGGTGCCGCAGTCATAGGGAGCAATGAAACCCGGGCGGGTGTATTCTGGGGCAGAACCGACATACTCGGGCCGGCACAGCAATGGCAGGATTTCTTCCCGGTGGTGAGGATTGTCGCAATATTCGCAAGCTTCCAGGATAGCTTTGAGCAAGCCGATGTGGGTTTCGGGATATTTGTTGGCCCAGTCTTCGCGGACGCCGAGGACTTTTTCGGGATTTCCAGGCCAAATATCCAGGTCGGTGGCGATCACAAAGCCCAAACCTTCCTGGACGGCTTGAGTGTTCCAGGGTGCACCGGCACAGTAGCCGTCAATTTTCCCAGCTTTGAGGTTGGCAACCATCTGCGATGGGGGAAGCACCACTAAATTGATATCTCGGTCGGGATCGATGCCCCCACTGGCCAGCCAGTAACGCAGCATCAGGTTGTGCATCGAGGAGGGATGCACGACGCCCAGGTTGAAAATTCTATCTTGACTTTGGGCGATTGCGGCTTTCAGGTCATTGAGAGTGCGCACCCCTTGCTCGTAAAACTGCTTGCTCAAGGTAATGGCGTTGCCATTGCGGCTGAGGACCAGGGCGGTCACCACCGGCACCGGCGCAAAGCCACCCATGCCCAGTGTCAGCGCCAGGGGTAGGCCGGTCACCATCTGGGCGGCGTCGAGGCGTCCAGCGCTGACGCCTTCTGCGATTGCTTTCCAGCTGGTTTCCCGACAGAGGGTAACATTTTCCAAACCGTGCTTCTCGAAAAAGCCTTTTTCTTTGGCCACCACGAGCGGCGCGCAGTCTGTCAGGGGGAGGAAGCCAATTTGCAAATTGACTTTCTCCACACCGGCACTCTTGCGCCCGGCGGGAACCGGCTGTTTGGCCTTGCGCTTCTTGTCCCGCTTCTGCTGGTTGAGGAAATTGATCATCTGATCCCGCAAGTCGTAGTAGCTGGGGTGATTGACAACTTCCATGCGGTGGCGGGGGCGGGGGATGG
>JALOOK010000169.1 GCA_025454445.1 Oscillatoria sp. Prado101
ATCACCAGCAGCCCGATCAGCGCACCGCCCACAGACAGGGGCAAAGACACCAGAATCGCCAGAGGAATCAAAAAACTATTGTACAGCAGCACCAAAATTGCATAAATGCACAGCACCGCCAGCCCCAGCGCCCCACCGAAACGACCGAAAATATCCCGCATAATCTTGGCATCACCGGCAGATTCCTGAGAAACCCCCGGCGGAAGCGGATTCATCGCCGGCAGCTTCCGCACCTTCTCCATTGCCTCTCCCAGGGAAATCCCCTGCAAATTCGCCTCCACCGACACCTGACGCGCTCGGTTAAACCGGCTGATTTGAGCCGGCCCGCTGCCCAAGCTAATATTGGCCACAGCCGACAGCGGCACCAGCTGGCCATTTTGACCCGGAATCTGAATATTTTTCAGCGTTTCCAGATTATCCCGAAACTCAGGAGCCAGCCGCACCCGAATCGGAATTTGCCGGTCTGGCAAATCAAACTTAGCCAGATTCGACTCATTATCTCCCAAAGTCGCAAGAGAAGCAGTCCGCGCAATCGCCTGCACCGAAACACCCAAATCCGCCGCCCGCGCCGGATCGGGTTTAATCAAAATCTCCGGCTTCACCAAAGCCGCAGTAGAGCTCACCTCCACCAAACCGGCAATATCCCGCATCTGCCGCTCCAGAGCATCAGCAGCTTGATTCAAAGCCGCCGGATTTTCACTCTTAAGAACAATAGAAACATCCTTCCTGCTTCCCGCAGCGCCGCCGCCAGAAAAACTGATACGCGCCCCCGGAATCTCCTGAAACGCCTCCCGCATTTCCCGCTCAAACTGCTGCTGCGAGAGTTTCCGCTCTTCCCTGGGCGTCAGGTTAACATATATCGTAGCGGAATTCACCCCACTGCTCCCACCGGCAGTGCCCAGTACATTCGTCACAATCGGACTTTCTTTCAACAGCTGCATTGCCCGCTGCATCACCCCGTCCGTTTCTGTCAAAGTCGATCCCGGAGGCAGCTCAATATTCACCGTACTCAATCCCGTATCGCCGCTATTAAACAGCCCCTTAGGAATCAGAGGCAGCAACTGCAAAGTGCCGATAAAAAAAGCCATCGCAATTAGCAGCGTTGTTATCCGGTTCCTCAGCGCCCAAGTCAGCAGCACGCGATACGGTTGAATTCCACCCGCTTGCCGCTTTTGAGAGGGCTGCCGGCTGGTAATACTCCCTTTTTTCTTTTGAAAAAAGCCAACAATTAACGACCAAGGACTGACACTTCCCTGACCTTTTTCCTTCATTAAATACGCGCACAGCATCGGCGTCATAGTACGCGCCACAAAGGTAGAAAACAGCGTAGAAACCGCAACCGTAACCCCAAAAGGGCCAAAAAACTGCCCCGGTACGCCGCCCATAAACGCCACCGGCAAAAACACCGCCACAATAGTCGCGCACCCAGACAGCGCCGCCAGCCCAATTTCCTCAGCAGAATCCAGCGCCGCTTGCAGCGGCTTTTTGCCCATCTGCAAGTGCTGGTCCATGTTCTCAATTTCCACCACGCTGTCATCCACCAAGTTCCCCACCGTCAGCGCCAGCGCCAGCAGCGTCATGCCATTAAGGGTGTAACCCAGCAGCCGCATCACCCAGTAAGTCGGCAAAATACTCAGCGGTAGCGAGATGGCTGTGATCAGCGTAGCTCGCCAGTCTCGCAAAAATATCAGAATTGTCAGCACCGCCATATAGCTGGCTTCCACCAAAGCATCCACAGACGCTTCGTAGGATTCGCGGATATTCGTCGCCCGGGTAAAAATGAGTTCAAATTTTACATCATCCGGCAGCGTTTTGTCAAGTTGCTCGACCGCTTTGCGCACCCCCTCCTCCACCGTTACTAGAGTGCTGCCGGTGCTGCGCAACACCGAGAAAGCCACCACCGGCGCGCCAACTTGAGATTTCCCACTCCCGTCCTTGACAGTTGCCGATTTATCTGGTATAATAGGATTTTGAAAATTTTCCCCTGCCACCGTGCTGCCGGCGGGCGCAATCTGCTCCTCCCCGGCTTTTGCTCCCTTGCCAGTGGCCAGCCGAGCCGCCCTGCGGGCTTCCCCGTGGCCATCCGTCACCTCTGCCAAGCTGTGCAAAGGCACCGCAGCGCCTCCGGGAAGGACGATGCGGTAGTTTTTCAGCGTGTCCACAGTGGCGGCGCTGCCGAGGGTGCGAATGCTCTGCTCGCTGCCGCCTGCTTCCGATCGCCCGCCGGGGAGGTTAGTGTTGGAGGTGCGGATCTGGTCGTTGACTTGGGTGGCGGTAATGCCGAGGGCTTTGAGCCGGTCGGGGTTGAGCTCAACCCGAATCTCCCTGTCGGCACCCCCGACCCGCTGAATCTGAGAGACTCCGGGAACCGCCAGCAAGGCGCGGCTGATCGTCCTGTCAACCATGTCGCTCAATTCTTCCACACCGCGCCGGTCAGAGCTGACGGCGTAGGTCATTATTGGCCCGCCGGCGAACTCCAGCCGCTTGACGATTGGTTCGTTGATGTCTTGCGGCAAGTTTTGCCGAATTTGGGCCACCGCATTGCGCACGTCGTTGGTGGCGCGGTCGCTGTCCGTCCCCAAGACAAAGTTGATGGTTGTTGTTGAAACCCCATCTGTTACCGTCGAGATTAACTGGTCAATATTCCCCAAACTGGCAACGGCATCTTCAATCTTTTTTGTGACCTGAGATTCTAATTCCGAAGGGCCGGCTCCCGGCTGGGTGACGGTGATAGAAACTGCAGGAATGTCGATGTTGGGATTGGCGTCGATGCCCAGCTGGCCAAACGATGTCCACCCCACAAAGGTCAGGATTAAGAAAATGACTAGCGTAGGCACCGGCTTTTTAATAGACCAGGCTGACAGGTTTAAAGACATTTGGATTTCCGAATTTTGGATTTTAGATTTTGTCGGCCCAGATTTTAGATGTTTAAGCGGGTTTCACTTGGATGAAGTATGTTCCAGAAACCCGGTTTCTTAAAGAAACCGGGTTTCTCACTCGCTCTAGATTTTGGTTTTGGGTTTTGGATTTGGTATTGGGGATTGGGGATTGATTTTGTTGCTCCATGCCCAATGCGATGATGCCCCATGCGATGATGCCCCATGCCGGCATCTGTCACTTGGAGCTGGGCTTGACATCGCCCTCGGAAACAACTTTAACTGTGTCGCCATCTTTCAGGTAGCCGGCACCGGCAACCACAACGCGATCTCCGGAGGTCAGCCCGCTTTTGATTTCCACTTTGGCCTTGCTCAAATCCCCACCGGCACTGCCGACAATTTCCCCAACTTCCACCGGCTTGGCTCTCACCCGATCTTCAACGTCGAGGATGTAAACAATAGCGCTGCCATCCGCTTGCGGCAAAAGGGCTTTTGCCGGCACAGTCAGCCCTTGAGCGGTGGCGGTGGTGATAGCGGCTCTCAGAAACATGCCCGCTTTGATAAAATCGCTAGCCGGCAGGTCGATTTTGACGGTGGCGATGCGATTTTTGGCATCGACCGTGGGGGCAATTTCCCGCACTGTTCCCTGCATTTCGATGCGGGAGTCGGCATCGGAGGAGATCCGCACAGCTGCGCCGGGACGCACCGAGGACAGCTGGGTTTCTGGCACCTCGGCTTGCAGTTCTAGCCTGCCGCTGCGGATGATGGAAAACAGTTTTTGCCCGCCGCCGGTGACATCGCCAACGCGAGCGATTCTCTCCGCGACAATCCCGGATGCCGGTGCGATCACTTTGGTTTGTTCCAGTTGGGTTTGCACCTGTTTGACTCGCGCAGAAGAATTGCGGACATCTGCAGAAGCGGTGCTGACATTGGCTTCGGCGCTCCTGACACTGGCTTTGGCGCTGTTGAGACTGGCTTCGCTGCTGCTGACTTTGGCTAGAGCGCGAGCGATGTTGGCTCGGGCGCTGGCAATCCGGGATTCGGCGCGACTGATATTGGCTTCGGCGACTCGGACTGCTTCCTGAGCGTTTTGAGTTTCTGTGAGGCGGGTTTCCAGTTCTTGACGGCTAATTGCTCCTTGATCTGCGAGCTGTTGGGCCCGGTCGCGCTCTCTGAGGGCTTGTTCGAGGTTGGCTTTGGCTCTGGCCAGGTTAGCCCGCGCCTCGGCTAAGCCTGCTTCGGCTTCTGTTAAACCGGCTTGTTCTTGAATCAGGCTGGCTTGGGCTTCGCTGACGCTGGCTCTGGCTTGCTCCAAGCTGGCTTGAGCTTGGCCCACAGCTGCTTCTTTTTGCTGAACTGCGGAGCTTGCCGATTCCACCCCGGCTTTGGCTTGGTCGATTTGGGTTTGGATGACGGAATCGTCCAGGATAGCGAGCACCTGTCCCTCTTGCACCGCGTCTCCTTCGTCCACCAGGACTTGCTTGATTTGCAAGCCGGTGGCTTTGGGCAGCACCGGCAGCAAGTCGTGGGCAAAAACCGTGCCGGTGGCGGAGAGGGTGCGCGACACGCTGGCTGTGGTAACGGGAGCGACGGTAACAGTTTGACTGGCTGCCGGTTTGCCAGAAGCGAGGGCAGCGCTTGGCGGCGCTTTGGCGGCTGGGGGGGTGCTGGCATTGGGCATGAAGCGCATCCCAGCGGCTGTTACCGCTGCCCCGAGGGCCAGCCCCAGGATGACGCCCCGCCCGCCGGTCAGCCAGCCGAGGGATTTGGCATCTCCTTCCTGTGCCGGTGCGAGTTCTGGCTCCTCACCGGCTGCCTCTGTCCCGACATCCAGGTCTGCTGTGTTTTGTGCCGGTGCTGCTGCAGCGCACTCTACAGGCTCGTGGGCTTTGACGCCTAATGCCCGCACCTCGATCAGCTCCACCGGCTCCGCTTCTTCTGTGAAAGCTCTGTATCCCACCGCACTCCTCCTGCCTTTTATTAACTTATGTTATGCTTGGGCCAGATTTTGTTACAAATTGTTTCTGTTTTTAATATTATGCCCTGACTCCGCTCCAGCCCGCCAGCACCCTGTCAGGGCTGAGTCTTCCTCCCAGTCGGCGGTGCCGGTGCCGGTGGGCTGTGACGACAAACAATCGTAACACATTTTGAATGTTCAGTAAATACTGAACAAAACAGATTGGTTGGGGCCAACCGCTGCTGGGGGGGGAAGGCGGTGGCCCTTGGTGGGGGGGGCGGGGAAAGTGGCTATTCGGAAGCGCGGGACTTTAAAATACCTATTGGGAGCAAAAACCAGATCCACCAGTTGAGCCAAATGTTCTGCAATTAAATTGTCTGCTAGTGATAGCAGCAAAAACTGACCTGGAGATATCCGATTGCTATGCCCTACAGTCAGCCAGAATTACTTGCTGTCAAATTGTCTGGCCATCGAGAAAACCCAGATTTTTGCAGCAAGCCAGTTCCTGTGTTTCAGAAAAAGCACCGCACTAAAGGGAGAATAAAATTATGTTCAACGCCACTGAAATTCTGATTGACAACTTTGTGGGCCTGCTTCGGGAGGGCTACCGCCGCACTTACGGAGGCTACAAGCCCGACTACGAAGATATCATCGCCTGGGCGGGGAGCATGGCTCTGGAAAATATTGCCAACAGCGACGCCCTCTATCACAATGTCGAGCACACAATTTTAGGTGCCCTCGTGGGGCAAGAAGTTTTGCGGGGGAAGCACATCCGGGAGGGCGGGGTTTCCTGCGAAGATTGGCTGCACGTCATTATTTCGCTAGTTTGCCACGATATTGGGTATGTTAAGGGAGTCTGCCGGCAGGACAAAAACGGACTGTACGCCACAGGTCAAGATGAAGTTATGGTGCAACTTACCCCTGGCGCTTCCGATGCCAGCCTGACAGCTTATCATGTAGACAGGGCAAAACTGTTTATTGATGAGCGGTTTGGGGGTCACAGACTGATTGATGCGGAAATTATCAAGCGCAATATAGAACTGACCCGCTTTCCCGTACCGGCAAAAGAAGACCATCAAGATACGGTCAACTATCCCGGTTTAGTTCGGGCTGCCGATTTAATCGGACAGCTCAGCGATCCGCGCTATCTGAAAAAAATCAGCGCCCTGTTTTATGAATTTGAAGAAAACGGCACCAATAAACACTTGGGCTACCGGCATCCGGGCCACTTGCGCAATAACTATCCCAAATTTTACTGGCACGGAGTTTACCCTTATATCAAAGATGGCCTCAATTACCTGTCCCTGACACAGCAGGGCAAACAAATCATTGCCAACCTCCACTCTAATGTATTTGTCGTCGAGCACGAACAGGCGGAAGCGAACTGAGCCGGAGTGAGCGCCGGTGCAGGTATTTGCTAATTACCTTATAGGTCATTGATAGCAGTTCTCAATCAGAAGGCGAACTTCTCTCTCTTTTCTTCCCTTGGCGTCCTAAGAAAGCGGGAAGCCGCTGCGCGTCTATGGCGTCTTGGCGGTTCATAAAAAAACGACTGAGACGTCTTGGCGGTTCAGACAAAAACGACTGACATGTAAAATTGATGGATAAAATTTTCTCACCCGTCCAACAGTTACTGGTCACATGGTTGCTGGCATTCTTAGCGGGCTGGGCGGCGCTGTCTGCCCTCAACTACATCGGCGAACTGCTAAGCATACTAATTACAGCTGGGCTGATTGCCTTTTTACTCAACTACCCAGTAGCCAGACTGCAGCGGGTGTTGCCCCGGGGTGCCGCCGCCGGCCTAGTCTATTTGGCGGCGGGTTTAGTGGTGGCCCTAATCGCCCTGACAGTGGTGCCGCCGGTGTTTAACCAAGCCAGGCAGCTAGCGACAAATTTCCCGTCCCTGGTTCAGTCCGCACGGCAGCAATTGGCCAACTTCCAAACCTGGAGTGCGGAACACAACCTGCCCTTTGATGTCCGCATTCTCGCCCAACAGCTGCTAGTGCGGGTGCAAACCCAGGCAGAAGCCATTGCCGCTACAGGTGTGGGCTTGGTGGTGGGCACCGTTAATTGGTTTGTGGACTTAATACTGATTCTGGTGATCTCATTTTACATGCTCCTGGATGGCCAGCGGGTTTGGCGGAGTCTGACCGGCATTGTCTCCCCCACCATCCGAGACGGACTCACCGAGTCCCTGCAGCGCAACCTGCAGCGGTTTGTCACCGGGCAGCTGCTGCTGGGACTGTTTATGGCCATCGCCCTAACCGTGGCGTTCTGGTGGTTGCGGGTGCCATTTTTCCTGCTGTTTGCCGTATTTATCGGCGTTATGGAAGTGATTCCCTTTGTGGGGGCTACCTTAGGAATTGGCGCAGTCAGCATTATTGTAGCCTTTATTAACTGGTGGTTAGCGCTGCAAGTGCTGGCGGTGGCGATCTCCCTGCAGCAAGTGAAAGATAATTTAATCGCGCCCAGGATAATGGGCAACTTGACTGGCCTGTCGCCGGTGATTATCTTTGCCTCCCTGCTCTTAGGTGCTAAAGTAGGAGGGCTGTTAGGAGTGATCTTGGCAATTCCCCTGACCGGCGTGGTGAAAAGTATCGTGGAAATTATCCTCGACCCAAACCTGCCACCCCAAACCGGCTCTTTCTTTTACAATCCCCTTGCCGGTGAGAACAGCCTGCCGGTGGTGCCAGTTGCTTCGGCAGCTGAAAGCAATCGCGACGCAAGCTGTTAGGCTAATAATGCTGCTATTTTCAAGTCAGAGTCCCGTAACGAGGAAACAAATATAAGGAGTAGGACAGGCGAGACGCCTGTCCTCGGTAGGGCGTGCAGCCCAACTACAAACCTTTTCAAGTCAGAGCCTCTAAAGAGGGGCGTTCCCAGCTGCTAGGCTGGGAACGAGGGTAACGAGGGGATAAACGAACCAGGGGATAAACTAGGGTAAAATTTACCAGAATAATTCCTAAGGAAAAAATGTTATGAACTGGTGGCAGAAGCTCAAAAAAAATCCCTTAGCTCGGTTAGGAGCGGTGTTGCTGCTGATTTTCTATCTGGCGGTAATAGCAGCGGAATTTATTGCCCCTTACGACCCTTACGAATCTCAGCCAGACGGCTCACTGCTGCCGCCAACGGCGATCTACTGGAAAAATGCTGCAGGGGAATTTATCGGCCCCCACGTCTACCCCACCACTCAGGGGCCGGTAGACTTACAAACAGGCAATCGCCAGCTGATTGAAGACCGGCAAAAACCATCACCGCTGCGCTTTTTTGTCAGAGGGCAAAGTTATAAACTATTCGGCGTTTTACCCGGAGACTGGCACCTGTTCGGAACTGCCGGTGAAGGCAAATTAAACATCTTAGGCACAGACGAGCAAGCCCGCGACCAATTCAGCCGCCTGCTGTACGGCGGTCGCATCAGCCTGTTCATCGGTCTGGTCGGCATTCTAATTTCCTTTCCCCTCGGCTTGCTCATCGGGGGAATTTCCGGCTATTTCGGCGGCTGGACTGACACTATTGTCATGCGCTTAGTCGAAGTGCTGATGACAATTCCCGGCATTTACCTGCTAATTTCCCTCGCCGCAGTCCTGCCACCAGGACTGACCAGCACCCA
>JALOOK010000170.1 GCA_025454445.1 Oscillatoria sp. Prado101
ATTCAGACCTTTCCCATGCCCTGTGCTTTCGGGGCACCAACAGAAAATGATGTTTACAGCAGCGGCCTGTATTTTGGGTCATCTTGCAGGATCTTGAGAACCTGCTTAATTTCCTGGGTGCGGTGTTTTTTGACAATTAGAGTGACATTGCGGTCGCGAACAACTACCACATCCTCCAAACCAATGGTAACAATTACTTCCTCGGGGTCGGTGTCGTAGAGAATTGTCCTGTAGGTGTCCATGCCCACATGGTTGGCGAACTCGACATTAGGTTTGTCCCCTTTCAGGAGGCGCTCCAGGCTGTTCCAGTCTCCGAGATCGTCCCAGCCAAACTCCGCTGGCAGCACAAACCCCAGCTCGGTTTTCTCCATCAAGGCGTAGTCGATGCTCGTCTTGGGCAGTTCGGGATAAGCAGCTGGCCCTTTTTCTTTCAGAGGGATAAAAATCTCCTCAGCGTGTTTCTTGAGCTGTCTGAGAAACACGCCGGCACGAAAGATAAACATGCCGCTGTTCCAGCTGTAGCGCCCACTGGAGAGAAAGCTCTGAGCCGTCCACCAGTCAGGCTTTTCCGTGAACCGGCTCACCCGGTAAGTCAGCAACCTCCCGAATATGCCCACGGGTTGCCCCTGCTCAATATAGCCGTAACCGGTGGCGGGGTAGGTGGGCCGAACCCCGAGGGTGACGATTGCGTCAGTGGCGATGGCCAGAGAGATGGCAGCGCGGATGGTTTTCTCGAAAGCTACCTGATCTCCAATCCAGTGATCGGCGGGGAAAAAGCCAACCACGGCGTCTTCGCCATAGCGGCGAGCAATTTCAAGGGCAGCCCAAGCGACTGCCGGTGCGGTGTCGCGCCCTTCCGGCTCGACCAGCAAGTTGTCCCAGTATAGCCCTTGCAGCTGTCCTCGGACTCCTTCAGCCAGAGGGGCGGAGGTTACCGCCCACAACCGCGCCCAACCCTCCTCGGCGAGTGGGAGCAGCCGTTCAGCTGTTGATTGCAGGAGAGTTTTACCGCTCCCGTCCAGACTTAAAAATTGCTTTGGCCGGTACGAGCGGCTGAGTGGCCAAAAACGCTCACCTTTGCCGCCGGCGAGAATAACAGGGATCAAGGAGCGATACATGGTTGTTGGCAATTAGCCCGTTGCTAGCTCTACTTACTGCGCCTGATCGTACAAGGTTTTTTCCGGTTCTGCTTCAGTCGGGAAAATATCTCCAGCGCCGCCGGGAGCGGTCTGCCGGCAAAACTTGCCGCCGCCGCCGGCGTTCTGGCATGTATTGGGATGCGGCTGCCCGACGTGGTCGGCTATAATCATTGCCGTTAGACCGATGTGGTGCGGGTGAGGTCAATGGAAGAAGCAGTGGAACCGCTTCAACAAGACGCAAAATCTGGACAATCCCATTCTTCGGGTAAACTTGAGGATAAAGCGAGTGCCGGTATTCGCAAATCACTGCGCAGAGCCAGTTTTGCGGTCAGTAAGTCGCTGCTGTGCGGTTTTGGATTGGTTCTGACGGCAACGATGTCTGCCACCCTGGGGGCAACAGTGGCGCTTGTTGCGCCCCTGTCGCTGCCGAGTGTCTCTGGGCACTCCCCAGTGCCGGGGCTAAACGACGGGGAGTACAATTTGCCCTACCGGCTGTCGCGCCCCGTCAATATTTTAGTCCTGGGGATTGACCGCGTTCTCACGGCGAGGGAACACTCGCCGGAAATCTTTACGGGCAACAGCGATACAATGCTGCTGTTGCGATTCAATGCCGGGGAAAACACCTTGAATATGCTTTCCATTCCCAGGGACACCCGGGTGGAAATTCCCGGTGCTGGCACCGACAAGATCAACAGCGCCAATGTCAAGGGTGGCCCAGCCCTGGCGGCGCGGACGGTGAGCCGCACGCTCAACGGCGTCCCGATTGACCGCTATGTGCGCGTCAGCACCGGCGCTTTTCGCGAGTTGGTGGATCTGTTGGGTGGCGTTGAGGTGTTTGTTCCCAAAGCCATGTACTATGTGGACGAAACACAAAAGCTGCATATCGATCTCGCTGAAGGCTGGCAAACCCTCAATGGGGAACGGGCGGAGCAGTTCGCACGGTTCCGCGACAAAACAAACGGAGATATTGGTCGGGTGCAGCGGCAGCAGGCTTTGCTGAAGGCGTTGCGCAACCGGCTCACCAGTCCGGGGGTTCTGCCCCGTTTGCCTCAAATTATCCAGGTGATGCAAAAGTATGTTGACACCAATCTCTCCCTGGAAGAAATGCTGGCTGTGGTGAATTTTGGCATGAAGCTGGAACCGGCTGATCTGAAAATGGTGATGTTGCCCGGTCGTTTCAGCACCCCTGACGAGTCTCCGACTAGCTACTGGATTATGGACGCGGAAAAGCGCGACCGGCTAGTGCGCGACTATTTCCAAATCGCATCCCAGCCCATTTCTCGCCAGCCCCTGGTGGAGCGCGGGGCCGATCGCCGGTTGCACAGCCCCCTGAAAATTGCCATCCAGAATGCCTCTAGCTCACCTGAGATTGGCAACTTTATGGCTAACTATCTGCAAGATCGAGGCTTTGACAATGTATATGTCGTGCGGGATTGGCCCGACACGCAACTGCAAACGCAAATCATTGTCCAGAAAGGTGACTTGCAAGGAGCCGCATACCTGAAAACAGCCCTGGGCTTGGGCGATATCCAATCCGATTCTACGGGGGATCTGGATTCTGACCTGACGATTCGCGTCGGTGACGATTTGGTCAAGTCCTACCTGGAATCCCATCCAGAGTCTCGCTAATCTTTAGGCCGATTGCATCTACTTCGCCACTGGGCAAAAGGAACAACAGTAGCCTCCGAGGTGCCGGTGTTCACCGCCACTGCGGGAACCTCTGGGAAATACTGCTCGATCGAGTGACTTTGGCACAGGTCGTCAATTACCGACTTCCAACTCTAAAACCATCCGGGGTGAGGGGCAGAGCAATTTTAAGGTATCAACCTCTTCCCCTTGCTCTTACCCTTTTCTCTCTTTAGTTTATCAAAAAAAAATTGTGGCTGGCAATTATTTTTTGCCTAATATGTGCTACGATAAATTGGGCTATCCTACTTGAAATAAAAAATTATTGATTCTGCTTTCTGGATGCCGTTCACATATACCCGAACTGTTCGATTTCAAGATACCGACGCCGCCGGCGTCGTGTATTTTGCCAATGTTTTGGCTATTTGCCATGAAGCCTATGAAGCTTCTCTGGCTGCGTCTGGAATTAATCTCAAGCTGTTCTTCAGCAACTCAGCTGTGGCTATTCCCATCGCCGGTGCCGGTGCCGATTTCTTTCGCCCTATGTTTTGCGGTGACTTGCTGGCCATCCACTTAATCCCCAAACAGCAAACCGACCATAAATTTGAAATAGATTACCAAATTTTTTCTACAGAGCAGCTAGCCGCCAAGGCGATAACCAAGCATGTCTGCATCGCACCGGCTAGCAGAACTAAACAGCCTCTTGCGGAGGAGATGATACAGTGGCTGCGCCGGTGGGGAGAGGGGGGAGACTTGTAATATAGCGTTTCTCAGATTAATCAGGTAGTGAGAAACCCGGTTTCTTAAAGAAACCGGGTTTCTCAGCCATATTGAAATTTCCGCGCAGGTTTAGACGCGCTATATCGCGTCCAGTTGCATCTGATTCGCGGGAGAGACGCGACTGGACGTTCTACAAAAGCTTTGGCAGCGAATTTATCGCTATTTTTTGCAACTCCTCCCGGTTCACTTTCCCCTGATCATTGCGGGGCAGACTTTCCACCGGCACCCAGTATTTCGGGCGCTTGTATTTGCTCAATTTCTCCTCCAGCGCCGCTTGCAGCGCTGCCGGCGTTACCTCTGGAATTCGCGGAACATAAACAGCTGTAACAGCTTGACCCCACTGCGTATCTGGCAAACCAATCGCGCAAACATCCCTCACCAAACCAGTCGCTTGAATCGCCGCCTCCACCTCGGCGGGGAACACATTCTCTCCGCCGGTGATAATTTTGTAACTGCTGCGCCCTACAATATTTAAATAACCCCCGCCATCAAAAAACCCCAGATCGTCGGATTGTAGATTTTGGATTTTGGATTGTGGGTTGAAGGTTTCTGCTGGGGAATAGTAACCCAGTGTTAGGGAATCTGCCTCTATGGTAATGATGCCAGTTTGGTTCGCGCCTAATATCTCCCCAGAGGGAGTGCGCACTGTCACCTTGGCATGCGGTAAAACTTGACCGCAGCTGTTATTGCCGGCTAGAAAATCTTCCGGTTTGAGGGTGACAATCTGCGAGGCTGTTTCTGTCATGCCGTAGGTAGGCGCTAGCCGGAGGCGGTGATGTCGGGCGATTTGCAAAAGTTCTGCCCAAGCCGGCGCACCGCCCAACAGCACAGTATGAAAGCTCGACAGCCAGCTAGCAGTTTCTGGGTTTTGCAGCAGCCGGTGCAGCTGGGTTGGCACTAGGGAGATGAAAAATTCCCCTGGATCAATATCGCACCGCTCACCGGCTTCTAATGCTTTAAATGGCAGAATTGCCAATCTCCCCCCCGTGGTTATCGAACGCAGAAATTGCATCAACCCGCTAACATGATACACCGGCAGCACGCAGAATGAATTCACCTGCGTCAACTGAAAATATTGTTGAAAACCCCTGACAGATGCCATCAACGTCTCCCAAGTGTGGGTGGCAAAGCGAATCCTCCCAGACGATCCGCCGGTGGGAATCATAATTTTATTTGGGATTTTGGCTTTGGGATTTTGGATTGGAGAATATTCCTCTGGCTGGTTTTTGAGTGCCTCTTCCCCCCAAATTAAATCTGGCTGCACCAATTCAAAAACTTGCTGCCATTCCTCTTTTACCCAGCTTGGATTGCAGATAAAAACGGGACAGCCGGCAGCTACGGCTGCGGTGAAACTGGCTAGAAACCGCACCGTATCTCGCTCAGCTAGCAATATTTTCGGCTTAGTTTCCCGGTTAGCCAGCTGGCTTAATTCCTGCAACAGCTGTTCGGCAATTTCGGAAACCGGGCGGCAGTCGCCACCGATTAACCAATCTTGATTAGCACGTTTTTGGATATCTGTCAATATGCCTGCCATAAATTCTCAAGCCAGATTTGATCATCCTCGCCGAACCAGTGGCTGACGCCAAAGCCGGCGGCGCGATTGTGACGGGAAAGTTCAGCGGATAGTCTCAGCGCAGCTTGGAAGCCAATTGCTGTTTCAAACACAGAGGAGAAAACGACATCAATGTTGTGTTCCCGGCAAAACCGGCGCAGCTGGGAGGGAGAACCGGCAATGGCAGGTTTGATGACAAAAATCCCGCGCCAGCCCTTTAGAAAACAGTCTTGTATCTGGGCGAGTGTCGCCACGGATTCATCCAAAGCTAAATGCGTAGAATAGCGGTTGCTTAACTCTAGCATGGCATCAAACCGATCCACCGGCAGGGGCTGTTCGAGATATTCCACTGCGCCGCAGGAGTCGCACGCTTGCAGCCACTGGCTGGCGTCTTCCCAGCCGAGCCCGCCATTGGCATCCAGTCGCAGCTTTGCGGGTGCCGGCAGGGTTTGGGTGAGCCGGTGAAAAATCTGGAGTTCTTCTGGTGCCGGTGCGACGGCAATTTTCCATTTAAATGTGCGATAGCCTTGCTGCCAAAGTGGCTGCCATGCGGACAAAGCTGCTTCCCCTGCGGGTAGTAGGGCGCTGTAGGTGAGAGGGTTGAGGGTGGGGTGCCGGGATTTGGGGATTGGGGGATTACCAGTTAGGGTTTCCCAAGCGGACTCGAAGGCAAATTGACAGGCGGGGAGTGCCGGTGGGATGGAGAAAATTGTTGCTTCTGGAATCTCAGCTGGCATACCCTGGCAAAAATCGAGGGCTTGCTCGAAGGTTTCGGAACCGAACCAGCTGAGGGGGGCAATTTCACCGAAGCCGACTTGACCGGCACTGCCGGTGAGGCGGATAATAATGCCCTCGCGGAAAACCCAGGTGCCGTGACTGGTTTGCAGGGGGCGCTGAAAGGGACGCCGGTAGGGGCGAAATTCAAATCGGTAGAGCATCAAATTCCTGCTAACCAAGAAATTCCCTGACATTGGCCAGCCATTCTGTCAGGTTTTCCCAGTGAATATTATGCCCACTTTTAGGGATTATTTTCAACTGGGCTACCTGACACAGAGCGGCCATCTCGGCATTGATGGCTCTGAATTTATGATCATATTCTCCTGCGAGCAATAGGAGAGGGGTTTTATTTTGGGCCAGTTTATCCCAGAGGGACGGCTGGCTGCCGACTCCCATATTGCGGAGTGACTTAGCTAACTCCAAGGTATTTTCCTGCAACCGGCACTCTATTATGTTATCATATTTAGGATAATTTTGTAAAGTCTTGAACAGGGGCTGACTGTACCAGTTTAATAAAAAAGACTTGAAATCGCTTGTTTCTAGTTTGCGGGCCAGCTGCCGGTCGGCTTGCCGGCGTGCTGAGCGCTCTGGTTCTGTTTTCAATCCAGGAGAGGCTGACTCCAGTATAACTTTAGGAAAGCGGGAGGGAAAGTGGATTGCCAGATATAAAGCCAGTCGCCCGCCCATTGAGTAGCCGGTCAAGAAACATCTGTCAATGTTTAAATCATCGAGGAAATGAATCAAGGCGCGGGCAGTGTTTGCCATAGTATAGAGATCCTCCCCGCCGCTAACCCTGGTTTTGCCGTGTCCCAGAAGGTCAACAGCCAGACAGCAAAATTTATCGGCTAATCCAGAAATGACGCCAGTCCAGTCATTGCTGCTGCCCATAAATCCGTGCAGGAACAGGATAGCGGGGCTGTGCCGGCTGCCGGTTAAAGTATAGTGAAAGTTATACTCCTCAACAGTCCCTGTCATATTTTGGATTTTGTATTTTGGATTTTGGATTGTTTAAAGCAGCAGCCTTTAAAAGGCTATAAATAATATCTGGCACACCGGATTAGGAGCTGATCTATAAACATTTTACCTCCCTACCGCTGATAATTTATTTGTGAAATCCTCTCTTTCTTCTTGGCGACCTTGGCGTCTTGGCGGTCAAAAAAATCAACCCTCCTTTCAAAGCGATCTAGTAGTGGGGCCGAACTGCACAGTTAGGCCCCTGCCGGAGACTAAAGGATAAAGCCCAGTCCTAACAGCCAACCGCTCCAAAAATGCAGGTTAACGGCGATAAATTTGCAATTGCTGACTTTTTGAGGCTGGTCGTGATAGGTGCCGACGTGCCGGCAAAGCTGGATAGCAAAGGGCAAACTGGCGAAGATCAGCAACGTCCAGATTGGGAACATTCCCAAAGCAACGAACAAGGGAACCGGCGCGAAAATGCTGCCGCAAATCCAGGGCAACAGTTGAGCACCTCTGGCGGTGCCCAGGCGGACAATGGGGGAGCGTTTGCCGGCAGCTATATCGTCCTCAACCTGGTGGAAGTGGGAGCAAAACAGAATCAAACTAGTGCTAATGCCCACAATCGCGGAGGCGGCGAGATTGGTGAGTGACCAAGATTGGGTTTGACTGTAGTAAGCTGCGGAGAACACCAAAGGGCCAAAATTAATAAAGCAGATAATTTCTCCCAAACCCTGATAGCCGAGGCGAAAGGGGGGGCCTTGGTAAGTGTAGCCCAGGGCACAGGAGAACAGGATTATGCCGAGTACGGTTAGGTCTTGCTGCCACCAAGAGATGGCGGCTATCCCCAGGATGGCGATAGCTAAAAACAGGTTCGCCAGCCAGAAGATTAAAGATTTGTTGCCGGTGAGGTTAACGAGGGAGTGGGCTTTGTTTACATCAATGCCGGTTTCTGAGTCAAACACATCGTTGCTCATATTCATCCAGGCAAGAATCAAGATGGCTGAGAGTAAAAATGTAGAAAATATGCCGCTGTGGAAGGTTTTGGTTTCCGCAACAGCTACTGCAGTTCCCAACCCAATAGGAATAATGGCCACGCTGTACATGGGTGGCTTAATTGCGGCCATCCACAATTTACTTTTCGATTTGCTTTGGGGGGGGGCTTGTAACTCTGTAGTCATCCTTGTGCGATTTAGTAGTAAAAACAGCAGCACTGCCGGCGCAAATTGGCCGTCTGGACAACGATCGCCGCTTCAGCGGTCAGCGGTCGGGTAGCGGGGAATGGGGAGAGATGGGCCACTGTGGAGCCGTTGGCTGCGGGTGGCGATCTATAGCAATGGACAGTCAGTTAAGGACAGGGCATCTCACTTTCTGATAGGGATAGGAACAGGCGAGACGCCTGTCCTACGTCCGTGCCCTAACTGCCTACTGCTATAAAACAGGCTTTGTTAGTGACTCGCCTTGTCAATCTCTTGCATCGGGCGGGTATTTCAAGGATAGAGCAGACTGTTCCGATACATTTTTGCGTGCCAACCTTTAACAGTTGTCAACAAATATATAAGCCAAAAGAGTTTCTTTTGGCCAAGGCGTATCAACCAATGCCCGCAGG
>JALOOK010000171.1 GCA_025454445.1 Oscillatoria sp. Prado101
CAATTGGCTCAGCCAGACGGGCGAAGGTGTCCTCTTTGTTGTGTGTGCGCCCCAATCCGCCACCGGCAAACACGTCAAAGCCCTCCAGCTCGCCGGTGGGTTTGGTGATCACCACCAAGCTCAGGTCTTGGGAGTAGAGGTCAATAGAATTGTCCCCCGGTACGGTGACGCTGCACTTGAACTTGCGAGGCATGTAGTGCTTGCCGTAAATCGGCTCCTCGCCCTCGGGGAAAATAGTGCCGTTGACATTCTGCTGCCGCGCCTCTCTGACGGCAGGGTTTTCTTCGCCGACGATCGCTTTTTCCCCATCCAGCCAAATCTCGTAGTAAGCGCCGGTTTGAGGTGCGAGCAGATCGGCGATATTGTTAGCGTACCTCCTGGCGCAGTCGTAGTCGTGGCGGTTGTGGAACGGAGCCGGCGGTGCCATGACGTTGCGGTTCAGGTCGCCGCACGCCCCCAGGGTTGACCCCATGCTTTTGATAATGGCGGAGAGCGTCGCCTTCAGGTTTTTCTTGAGGACGCCGTGCAGCTGGAAGCCTTGGCGCGTCGTGGCCCGCAGGGTGCCGTTGCCTACCTCGTCAGCGAGCCGGTCTAAGGTGAGATACAGCTGCGGCGGAATGAACCCGCCTGGGTTGCGGGTGCGCAGCATGAACTGGTAGTCCTTTTCTTGCCCCTTGACCCGATTGTCCCGGTTGTCCTGCTGGTACGAACCGTGAAATTTGAGAATCTGAACCGCGTCTTCGCTGAAGTGGGTGGTGTCTTGCAGCAGCTCAGTGGCGAGGGGTTCCCGCAAAAAGTTGCTGCGCTCCTTGATGCCTTCCACTTTGGAAAGCTTGCGGTCGCTAGGAATTGCAGTCGGAGAATCAGACATGAGAAAGATGCAGTGCGATGTGGGAAAAAGCGTTCGTCATTGAATCATCTTCGCCGGAAGAGCCCGAATAGCTATCAGATCGCTTCACGCCTGGATGGGAACGGTTGAACCATTATAGAATTAGGAAAATCGGACAGACTAAAAATAACAGGTTTCCGCTCTCCCCATTCTGCCGGAAGGCTTGGCAATCAACACTCCGATTTTATCATGGCCATTCCCCCTGTCAGGGACTTGCCTGGAAATTCGGCTATGGCAGTCAACCGTTTGAGTCCTAGCCGCGAAAAGCCCCCGAGAAAGCCCGCTCTCAACCGGCAGCTCGAATTTTATTAAATCTATAGAAAGCGCCGCACAACTAATTGCTCCGCTCTCCAATTGCTAGATTTTGGGATCGCCTGGTAGCAAGCCATTGCGGGGAACTCGGCTGTTGAGAGTTGCAGGTTTTGTGCGTGACGGGAAAAACTCTGTCGGTGCGCTTCCGAGATCATATCAGGGCCCCGGCCCGCCCGACTGCGGTCGCAGTGGACATTGCTTACTTTACAGCAGCGCTCTGGCAAATGTCCACCCCCCCAAAAGCTGCGAAATCGATTTTGTGGCAGACTGCGGGTGAGCGCCGAACTCATCTAAGCGCGGGTTTCGATGAAGTACACCCCAGAAACCCGGTTTCTTAAAGAAACCGGGTTTCTCAGTACCTCACTCATACGAAAAACGCTATAAATGGCCCTCCGGGGTGACGGAAAGTCTCTGCAGCAGCGTAAAAAAATAATAAACCTGCATATCATAGCTGCAAAAGACGCTAATATACGTCGCTATTTTATGCAGGAATAGTGCAATTTAAAGACATGATTATCTAAGGCTGACCAAAGGGCGTGGGGAAGCCCAAGGAGGCAGGATTTCAGTTATTCCACATCCTCAAAAACTTCTTCTTGTTCTTCTTCTTGAGATTCACCAGGGGCAACTTTAGTGGCGGAGACAACGGCTCCCGCCTCCAGTTTTTCCCGAACTTGCTGCTCGATCTTGGCAAGCAGTGCCGGTTTGTCTTCCAGGTACTTGAGAGCGTTTTCCCGCCCCTGACCGATGTTCTCACCGTTATAGTTGAACCAAGTGCCTTTGCGGACAATGACGCGGGTTTCATCGGCGATGTCGAACAGGCAGCCTATCCGGGAAATGCCTTTGCCAAACAGGATGTCAAACTCAGCGGATCGGAAAGGAGGAGCCACCTTGTTTTTAGAGACTTTGACTCGGACGCGGACGCCGTATTCTTCGGAACCTTTTTTCAAGGCTTCCTTGCGGCGAATGTCCAGGCGCACGGAGGCGTAGAATTTCAGGGCGTTACCGCCGGTAGTCACTTCTGGGTTGCCGTAGGTGACGCCAATTTTTTGGCGCAGCTGGTTGAGGAAAATCACAATACAGCCGGATTTGCCAATGCTGCCAGTGATCTTGCGCAGGGCTTGGCTCATCAAGCGAGCCTGCAAGCCCATGTGGGCGTCTCCCATATCGCCTTCGATTTCAGCGCGGGGAACCAGCGCCGCCACGGAGTCCACCACCACAATATCGACGGCGGCAGAGCGAACGAGCTGATCGACAATTTCCAGCGCCATTTCGCCGGTGTCGGGTTGGGAAACCAGCAGGTTTTCAGTATCGACGTTGAGCGCCGCTGCGTAAGTCGGATCTAGGGCGTGTTCGGCATCGACAAAGGCGGCTATGCCACCGGCTTTTTGCACTTCTGCGATCGCGTGCAGCGCCAGTGTCGTCTTTCCGCAGCTTTCTGGGCCATATATCTCAATCACCCGCGCCTTGGGCAAACCTCCGCCCAGGGCCAAATCTAAGGGCAGTGCCCCTGTGGAAACCGTCTCCACTTTCATGCGGGCGGCATCTCCCAGGCGCATGATTGAGCCTTTGCCAAAGCTGCGCTCAATATGGTTGAGCACCATGTCCAGAGCTTTTTGCTTTTGCTGGACAACGTCGGTCGTTTCTGCAGGCATGCTTCGCTTCAAGGAGGGTACTTTGGGTTGTGAGGGTTTAGGGGTGAGTCTCTATTTTAGCTGTTAGCCTCAGGTTAGGGCCAGTCCAAGGCGCGGGGGACTCGGTGGCGCGGGCGCGGTGGGGCTAGAGCCTCTGGGCGGCACCGGCGTTGACGAAAAAATCTACCCCCGTTACAGCTCTTTCTAGCACATTTCTTTGTGTGACGCTGCCCCAGCCGCTAGCATTCCACACAAAACTTAATAATCTGACGCCCATAGGGTTCGCTGTCATTTCAGCTATTTTTCATATCTCGGTCGGGGTAAAGCAGGCCATTAGTGGCCTGTGACAGCCGCCAACTGACAAAAAATGTGAAATTAAATAAATTTTTGTACCTCAAAGGCAGAAATCCGCAAATCTTCTCTGGCGCGTCGCCAGAGCGCTGTCAACAGCCGGGGCGTTTGGGTAATTGTGCGCTGCGGGCCACCGGCATCCATTCCGCTGTCGCGCCGGTGAGAATTGCCGGCGCTGATCATTGCCGGCGGTTGGGGGCTGGAATCTGGCCACTGCCGGTGTTCCAGCAGCACCGGCAGCCTGGAGCCAGCCTGTGGCCTGGCCCACCGCGCCGCCAGCCCCTATGCCGCCGGCACCAGAGGAACTATCCGGCAGGAAGCGATAGCGTACAGCCGGATTACCTAATCTTCTTCCGGTGTTTCCTCGCCCGGGTCAAACTGTTGCCAGAACCAAAGTTCCGGTTCCGAGACAATGTGCCGGTTCTTATCGCGCACGGCAACCGGATGGTATCCCCGTTTGCGCCAATCTTTGCGTTTGATTTCAGGGGGACGAGTCACCAAAACGCAGTGATACTTACTGAACACAGCAACGTGGGTGCCGTTGCGCTCATAGATTCTGTCCGCCATCCAAAAGCCTTTTATTTTGTGAGCTCTGACTCTTCCCATACCTAAAACCTCCTTTGCCGCGAGTCAAACACGCAAGGAAAACTTTCTCACTTTCCGATATTACAAAAAAAAGGCTCTCACCATCACCGGCATAAAATAGCAAAGACTGCCGCCTTACTAGCTGACAACCGGCGGCTCTCCAGAAAGCTATAACTGATCGCGCCCGTCAGAATAATCTTCCTCGTCACTGAAATCATCGAAGTCCAGATCCCAAATCGACCGGTAGTTATTCATTTGTATCCACGCCCTGCAGGTGATTTCGTTCTCATAGTAAGCTTCAGGATCTTTAGGGCAATAGAGAATAAACTTAGTGTGCTTGACGGTGACGGTATTTTCCAACCGGCTTTGGATAGTAATCACTTTCTCGTTCAGCCGCTTATACACGACCATAGTCGGACAGCGAACCAGCAGTTCCGTCATGCCGTTGTCGTAGCGGGTGACGCGCCACTCGCAATGACTGAACAGCGCTTTCATGGAGCCGTTGAGCGCCTCGTACAAGCGCTTGCGCAGCATCCGCCCCTCTTCAATCTCCCGGACTAGGGCAATATCCTCATCACTGAGAGGTTCAGGTAGATCTGGGTTGTCGTGAGTCATGGGTGTTACCGCCTCAAACCTTTAAGCAATACTACCTCGCTTGCGCGTTTCCTTATAGGAAGTTCCAACATTTTTCAAACCGGCTTTAATCATCTCCCGCTGCAGCAGGGCGAAGAAGCGGTTCCTGTCCGCACCCCGCACCACCGCCTGATTGTGCGCCTCCGCCAAAGCCACGGGATAGCCGTAGCCCTTTTGCACCTGAGCCAGCGTCAAGCTGAGAGCTCCCTCAAACATTGCGGGATTTTCCGCCACCCAAGCCGGCACCTCAATGCGGGCAATTTCACTCCCTACATGAACATAGCAAAAATAAATCGTGTGGGGGCCATACAGGTCTAAAATCGCAACCGAACTGCGCCATAAGGGACTGCGCTGTCCGGGCTGCAGCAGCGACGCCCACAGAGTGGTATCTCGCACCGGATCGAAAACCTGGCAGGGTGCCTTTTTCAGCATACCTTGGGCGTCAGTTTCCAGGCTGGGGGGACAGTGGCTGAAGCAGTCCGGGGTGCTGTAAGGGCAAGCGATGAGGCGCAAAAAGTTAATCGCTTCTATGCTGCGCGAGGCGCTCAGGTAACCGACAATCGGAATCCCAGCTGCTTGCAGCTTGTCCCACCCTTCCAGAATCGCGTACAGGATACGGTCGCGAGCTTCTGAGGGCAGGGGTTCCAGAAACCAGTATATCAGAGAACCGTCCACCAGGGCGATAGTTGGCACCGGCGGCGCTGTCGCTCCCCCCCACACCGCCATTCCCAGTTCCGCCAGCACTTTCGCCTCCGACACCGTGCGCCGGTAGCCCATCCACTCCTCTGTGCGTATCCCCCACTGGCGAGATTCGTAAAGGTCTTCTGGCCGGTAAAATACTTCTGGCAAGCTGTCCAGCACCGGGTGCCGGTTCTGGCCATAGTGCAGCACGGTACGCCCTACATTAATCAAATAGCAGTAGGCAATTTCGTGCTGGCTGGGGGCAATTTGAGAGCCATCTGTGGCGATAACCGTGTGCTTTTTTTCTGGCGCGGCGACGTAACTGCGAGTGGTAAGAGGCTCCACCGGCTCGGCGTTAGTAAATACCAGCCTGTGTCGCCACTCCTGCTGTCGCGCTACCAATTCCTGATTTTGCGCTTCCGCTTTCTGCATTAGCTGCAGGGCTAGTTCCAAGCGCTTGCCAGCCGCAAGTGCTTCTTGCGTCAGGTGCTTGCTGATGTCGGGTATTTGCCGCGCGAGTTTGGTGATGTCTAGCATATAATTTAGGAGGCAAGGATTTTGGATGCCTGTATTATAACCGCAGATAAACGCAGATAAAGGCTGATTATTATCTGCGTTCATCTGCGTTTATCTGCGGTTTTTATTTCTCTGTCCAGTCTGAAAAACCGCTGGCAAATTGCGATAGGGACAGCAGAGTGACGCCGGGATTTTGACGAGCAGATTCTCGCTCTTGCGGGGTGTTGTACCCCCATTCTGCCAGATAAAGCCTGACGGCGGTGAGGTCTGGCTGCTGCTGGACTATTTCCAGAGTTTTCAGCCGGTCTTCCACAAACCAGATCGCGCTATTGCCTGCATACGCCTGTAATAATTCTCGCAAAATAGAGTGCTTGGGGCGCTTCAATTCTTTGCCAAAAATGTACTTTTCGGGCATGTCGATGGCTTGCTGCTGCAATAGCTGGCGGACGAAGCGCCCTTCTTTGGTGGTGATAATTACCGGCAGGACTGAGTTATCCGCGAGCAGCTGTTGCAATCTTTCGGCAACGCCAGGGTAGAATCGGTGGTAGCTCAGCCAGTCTGCCAAATCACCGGCAATCCAGTGATCTCGCAAACTATCGAGTTTAGCGCCTATGTCTGTAGCGTTGAGTTTTTCTTCTCTTAATAGCTGCGGCGCGATGTTTAGCCAGTCTTGCAATATTTTTTGTTCAGTAACTCCCAGCAGTAAGGCGCGGATCAGCACGGGCATCTCCCAGCCGGTTTCGATAACCGGGCGCAGCCGGTAGAAAACGGCAGCTAAATCTGGGGGCGGTGTGGGGTTGGGGGGCGACCATATTTGACAGTACGTGCGCCATGCGGCTTGGAAGTATTCTAGCAGTCCGTCACAGAGAACGCCATCGAAGTCAAGAGCGAGGATTGTGGGTGCGTTGGCGGGCATGGTTGGTGGTTGGTTGGAGCTCCCTGTCTATGATGCCAGCACCCGTGGTGCTGCCGGTGCCGCCTGTGAGAATGTCCTTGCCGCTTGTCATTTAGGTCAGGACATTAATGGCATGGGGCATGGCCCGCATGGCCCCATGCGCATGTGATCATCCCCAATGCCCGATCGCCCCATTGCCCACTGCCCATGTCCGCGCCCTAAGTGGCTAGTGCTAGAGCTGTCAAATTGCAGTCAGTAGGGCAGGGGATCGCAGTTGGCCAAGGTGGCGGTGCAGCGGGCCACCTGAAGTGTTGAAAGCGTTGCCAAGGGAATCGGGTTGGCCACAGTGGGGTCACTGTTAGTCCTGACGCTAATGGTGCCAAGGTCTAAATTTCCAGGGTTGCCAGAAAAGGTGCCGTTAGAAAAGTTCAGCTTTCCTTGGCAGGGGGCTGCCGTTGGCCAGGGTGGCGGTGTAAGTGAACAAAAATATTAAGACTTGTAAAATTTGGCGGCAACCAGTAGACAACTCTATAGAGTCACTGTTACTCTATCTGTACATGTAAAATCCTTAATAGTTATTAGGAACTGGGGAAATGGAAGTTCAATTTGAATTAGAAGTTTGAATATTCCAATCAATGAATCCAAATGGCCAGCAAGTCTCAAATTTCGTTTGAATGGATGAAGAAAAATGGGGAAAAAAGTATTCATCTAGGAGAAGCCTTGTGGAATGGAGGAGCCCAAACCTTCATTAATAAGGGCCAAAAAGGACGTTGGAAAAAACCTTAACTGCTGATGATTGTTTAAAGTACGAGCAATTGGCTGAAACTGAATTAGGTTTTGCTTGCTCACAATGGCTGGCGACTGGGAATACCTCTTACCTAGACGCTGATAACTAAAAGCTATTACTGCCGCTGGCATTGCTATTGCTGCCACCGGCATTGCTATTGCTGCCACCGGCATTGCTGCTGTCGCCGCCTGGAAGGGTGACAACTCCCGCGTTGGTGGTGACATTTTCCCCGCCGGCATTGGTATTCGTTCAGTAGGAACAATTGCCGGTTCAGTGGGAACAGTCGCCGGTTCAGTCGCAGCGGCATTAGGTTCAGTAAAAACAATTGCCGGTTCAGTGACAACAGTCGCCGGAATTGCCGGTTCAGTGGGAACAGTCGCCGATTCAGTTGCAACACTGTCCTCCCCACCGGCTGCAGTATTCTCGCCACCCAAAGCAGATTGAATCCGCTCATCCAAAACCGCGCCGGTATTTTCAGCCAGCACATCCTCAATGGATTTGTTCCCAGCAGCCGCTGTTTTAATCTTTTGGCTTGTCTCGCCCAGCGGTACAAATTGTACGCGGCAAATTTCTAGCGCAATTGTGGCATTAGGCGTAGCGACAACAACATTTTTAATGCGCTGATTCGCCTCTGCCATAACTGTAGCCACTTGCTCCGCAATATCCAGCAATTGCTGCGCGTCTACACCGGCATCAATCTCTTGCGCTGCTGCTGCCGCTTCCTCAATAATCGGAAGCAACTGCTCAGTTTCGCTTAAATCCAGAGTGCCACCGGCCAAAATTTCACTGGCGAGCGCCCCCACGACAGCCTCAACAATCCCTACCTGAGAAGCGTTTGAAACTCCCTCAATTAAATTCGCTGTTTGGGTGACGAAGTTTTGCACCATCACCATCACTGACAAAACTTCAACCCCTTTTCCGCCTATCCGCCGCAAAAACCCGAACAGTATGCTCACCGGCACTGTGGAAATCCAGCAAGCCGCTATCCGCAACCTTGAGCTGGTTGGCTTCCAGCAACAAGCACCCACCGGCATCATCCAGCAGCGTCCAGGCGATCACCGGCATCGGAGTCAGCCACAGACAGATTGCCGATAACTGTGCCGGTGGCGCAATTCTCGGCAACACCGG
>JALOOK010000172.1 GCA_025454445.1 Oscillatoria sp. Prado101
CTTCAGCATTGCGGGGAAGTGCAAGTGCTGCAAATCGTGCCGGTACAGGTTGCCAAAGTTGTGCTTGATCTGGCGGTGTTCGATGAAGGCGAGGATGCCAATATTGAACCCCACCTCAAAGAGCCGGCCTAAATTTTCTACTATCATGTTTTACTGCTATTTTCCTATCATTTACCGGGAATCTTCCCGTTTGCAGTAGGGGCGGGTTTATAAATATCCTCTAAAACTCAGAGACATTTCTCGTGAACCCGCCCCTACGCAATCCTTCCCCCCTCCCGCAGAGGGGGTTAGGGCTAAAGCCCTACTACGAACCTTTTTACCTAGCTCCCTCCTCTATCAGTGCTTTCTTCACCTCGGTCATAAAGGCCAAAGCGTTAAACTCAATCTCCCCTCTCATGTGGTTAAAGATAGACAGCTTCCCAAACGAATCATCCCCGATGATATTCTCGTAAGGGTCGAGTTTTAAACTGATGTTGCTGTTTCTCTCAAACCGGGAAAAGTGAAACAGCGTCAGGTATTGCAGCAAGTCAGCTTTCAGGGGAGTGTCCTCCAGCAATCCCCGCCGGATGTCCATGTCATCAAGAATGCCTTCATAGATATTCACCAGTGTGGCGTAAGAAACAACCCCGTTGTAAAAGCGCTCCTCCTTGTTCCCTACCGTAATCCCATTAAACAGGTTGAAAAAAACCACAGCTTGCTGCTGGGGATCGCTGGACAAACTTGTGAGCTGCTCGGTGTTTGAGACATACAAGGAGATCACACCCGGATCTTTTAGCTTGCGGACATAGTATTTATCAAAAAACACCGGGTATATCTTAATGTCCTCACGCTCTCCCTTCAACTCCCTGATTAGTTTGGGCGACATAAAATACAGTTCCTCTTCCCCCTGACTCCGGGTGATGTGCAGGGTGCTGGAATAGGGAGCTTGCGCGATATATAAAAAGTGCCGGTATCCCTCCCGATAAAGATTGTCCACCGTATTGATCAGCACCGGCGCTTCGCGATAGATCCGCCAATTTCGGTCATTGTCAGAGAAAGTCTTGAGAATCTCCAGCCGAACCGTACCGTCCGCTTGGCGCGTGACGCTCACCACTTCTCCCAGCAAATTGGAAATGCGCCTGTTCCGGTTCCCGCTCCCTGTCCTAGCGTCGCTCTCCACGCTGGATACTATAATAATAGCAAGTTTTTCTAGCGTTGGGCACTGCTCGACAAAGCGAAACTTTTTGGGAAGCACAGAGTACAGGGAACTCAGCCCATTACCAAGAGTAAAACTGCTCAGTTTCTTCACCCGGAAACCCTGGGAACTAGACCGGCATTTCTCATTCAGCAGGTGGGACAGCCCTTTAGAAAGGTTTGCCAGAAACTTCTCAACCGGGAAAGGATTGTTGTCGTCGCCCTCGTGCAACCGCAGCATTGGGACAAATAAATTGTCCGGGGCATTTTCCAGCAGGAGGTTCAGGCATATAAGCGCCAGAACCACCCAGGTGAACTGGTACACAAAAGCCTGACTCGTGTCCAACCGATTCTGGTTATTATCGTTTAGGCGGGTGTTATCGTAGGGAAACAGGACTAACTTGTTATGCTGCAAATTATTGGTGTATTCTTTCCAACAAGCCTCTTGCTTGGGAACCCAAGCCACCGCCAGCGCACTTATCCCTTTTATATCATATTCCCAGCTGAACTTTTCCCGCTGTTCCGCCGGAAAATAGCGGATATCTTCTATCGTAATGCTAGCCGGCAACTGGCAGAGAGCGTCTTCATCCACATGCGCCCCACCAATCGAGATATATCTCAGGCATTCCCTGGGATTGCGCCCCAATACCTCCCCAAAGAAAGCCCCGTTAATCATGCTGTCGATGTCCCGGTTCAGGATGCCTTTCCTCACCGCAATTTGGATGGGATAGTTTCGGGTCGGCAAAATCGTCTGTCTGTCCAGAAACTTTCTCAGCAATTCCCTCAGCAGGCTTATCTTGTCGCGCACATTATAATCATTGAAGCCTCGCACCATCCCCCGAAATAGTTTCTTTTTCGCCTCCTCATTATCCCCCTGCAGCACCGGCAAAACTTTTTCAAAGCCGGCGATGGGGTCGTACTCCAGCTCGGATTCGGGACTGTAATTGGGGGCTAAAGGATTGCTGCGAGAAGCAAATACAAAAAAGTACAAAAACACTCGCCTCAACACCCGTCTAGCAAAGCTTTCCTGCTTGGCAGAGTCCGCGATTTCCTCCTTATGCTTCTTGCTGTCTGGATTGATGATATCTAGATTGTAGTCAAAGACTTCATCACCACCCAGCGCTTGCACCTTGCCGGCTAACTTTAATTTTAGGCCAAAAACAAACTGAATCTCTCCCCCGCTCCTGTCCGTATTTTCTCCCAAATACCCGCCTACAATAGGAATAATAGGAAGAGCGTCCAGAGCTTCAGCGCGGGAAAACGCATCTTTATAGTTAACCGTCACCCCAGCGTAGTTCACTTCGTAATGGCCATCCGGTCTGTCAGTGCTGATATACTCTTCTATCAGCCTCAGACGCCGAATTAAATCTCGCAGATAGATAAGTCCAGTGGTGTCTTGCGTCTCGATGCTGTCTCGCAGATACTCCAAATAAGTAATTTTCGCTTCCTTCTTCAGCTTCCCCAGGGTTTCTCTATCGACAATTTCCTGCAGCCGGTAAAAGTCAGAAAATTCGTCGATCTGCAGACGGTCGAGAGCACTATACAAATCTGACTTGTCCTCTTCGCTTTCCCAAGGCACCTCTTGCTCAATATAATTTTCCAATCCCCGCCTGAGATTGTCTTGAAACTCATTGATATTGCGCACCGCAATCGTGAGTTTGTGGAATTTCAGCAGGGACTCACCCCCGGGCCGGTCGAATTCTAGACTGAGTTTCTGTTTCACTAGGTTATCATACCGCTTGTTAAAGTCGTAGGCAAAACCTAACTGACCTCGGTTTCCCGGAAAAGATTGCAGAGCGCGCGTTATTAAACTGGCAACCAACTCCTGAATAGAGCCGATTTCTCCCAGTGCGGATTCTAGATTCTCCCTCAAACACTCTCTTATCTCCCGCACCTTACCAGGAAATACTTCTCGGAAACCCCGGCTAAAGTTGACACTGGCGGAGCGAACACCTTGGGAAGACTCCAGGGGATTCTGCACCTGCGCCGAAGTCGCAAGAGAGGCAGCTATTTTATCAATATCGATCAGCAAACGGCAGCGATCTCCCGATATCCTGAACGGATTCTCACTCCGCAAAGCCTTTAAAATCTTTTCCAGCAAATCGCTGTAGTTCACGGGGACTAAATCGCCGTCCCCCTGCTGTAAGATGTTCACCCCGTTCCCCTCCTCAGAACACTTGAATCCACTCTTTCACATCGTACTCCGTCCAGATGCCGTTTTGCCAGTACGGATCTGCCTCAACCAGCTGGCGCACCGCCGCTTCATCTTCCGCCTCGTAGATGCCAAACACCTTGGTGACATCCTTAGTCGGGCCAACAGTAATCAGCACACCGGCCTCTTTTAGCTTCCTCAGTCCATCCAAGTGAGCTTGCCGGAAAGGCTCCCGCTTTTCCAGCACATTCTCACAGTAACTTCCCCACATCACATACTTAGGCATACTTAATACAAATTTTAGATTTACCCTAGCGGGGGCGTCTGGAATTGCCGCCGATACTATCCTACCACACCCTCACCTGCCTGAAGTTAGGCTTCCAGCAGATTTAACAAAAATTTACACAATTCTCTACCTAGCAACACCCAGCCTCCTAGCGCCGATAATTATAGAGGAAGCCGAGCCTCTCAGAAAGTATTCAGAAAATAATTATCAAGCCCCGTAGGCGGTCAAGCGCCACGCAGATAAACGCCGATAAATCCGCAAGGATCAGCGTTTATCAGCGTTTATCAGCGGTTTACTTTCTAACTTCTCAAACTAACATCAAACTGCTTAACCAGAGCCTCCCGAACCTTTTGGTGAACCGGCTCAACATCAGAATCAGTCAGCGTCCGATCTCCCACCCGGTAAACCAGCCGGAACGCCAAACTCCGCTGACCCGAAGGCACATGCTCCCCGCGATACTCATCAAACACCTCAACCGACTCCAGCAGCGAACCGGCAGCCTTAATAATTGCCCCCTCAAATTCCGCCACAGACACCCCAACCGGCGCGAAAAACGCAATATCCCGACCAGAAGCAGGGTAACTCGAATAAGCGCGGAACCGGCGTCCCAGCGCCTCCTCACCCACAGCAGCCAAAAGCACCGCCAAATCCAGCTGGAACACATAAACCGCATCTGGCAAATCCCGCTCTTGGCGCAGCCCCGGATGCAGCTGGCCAAAAATACCCAGTCGGCGATTCCCCACCCACATAGACGCCGTGCGCCCGGGGTGTAAACGCTCCTCAGAACTCTCCTGTTTCCACTCCACCGGCACACCGAAGCGCCCAAACACACCTTCCAGCACACCCTTCGCCTCAAACCAGCTCAGCGCCTGCTCGCCACCGCCGCGCACCCACCGGCCCACTTGCGGATCGCCCCCAATAACGCCCGCCAGCGCCGAAGCTTCCTTCAAAACATCCCCGTCCTTCCAGAAAATGCGGCCAATTTCAAACCCATTCAGAGCGCCATTTCCTTGCTGCAAATTGTACTGGAAAGCATCAATCAGCCCCGACAGCATCTCAGTCCGCAGCCCCGAATATTCCACAAACAGAGGATTAGCCAGCGCCACCTGATTTTCCGCCACCGGCTTCACCAGCGAGTAGTGCATCAGTTCCGTCAAACCGGCAGCCCGGAAAGCCGAGCGCAGCTCCCGAGTCAGCTGCTCTTCCACCGGCAAACAGCCCAACATTGCACTTCCCGGAAGCGTCTCGCAGAAATTATCATAGCCGTACAAACGGGCAATTTCCTCAATCAAATCGATTTCCCGCTCCAAATCCCGATAGCGATAAGCCGGCACATTCACCGTCCAAACCCGCTCCTGCGCCCGCTCCACAGAGCAACCCAGCGCCGTCAGAATCCGCTCCATTTCATCCGGTTGCAACTCCCCAATTGCATCTCCCCGCTTCACCTTTCCCAAAATCTGATTAACTCGGTCAAGGCGCAACTCCACAGAGCGAGTGAAACTAACAGATCCCGTGCGCGAAATCGCCTGAGACACCGGCACCCCCCCAGCCAATTCAGCAATCAACTTCATAGCTCGCCCGCAAGCCACCGGCAATTCCGCCTGATTCACCCCCCGCTCATAGCGAGTCGAAGACTCAGATCGCAAACCCTGACTGCGAGAAGACCGGCGAATCGCCGCCCCCTCAAAAATCGCCGCTTCCAGCACCAAAGAAACCGTCCCGTCATGGACTTCTGTTTCCTCACCGCCCATAACGCCCGCCAGAGCCACCGGCAAATCATTCGCCACAATCAGCAGATTTTGTTCTTGCAGCGCCCGCACCTGACCATCCAGAGTTTTCAGAGATTCTCCAGCTTTAGCATAGCGCACGCCAATTGTCAAACTCTCGCTGCCCGTAACAGTTTGCAAGCGCTCCCGGTCAAAAGCGTGCAGGGGCTGCCCCCACTCCAGCAAAATATAATTAGTGACATCCACCACATTATTAATCGGGCGAATCCCAGCAGCTTGCAGCCGGCGCTGCAACCACTCTGGAGACGGGCCAATTTTCACCCCTTCAATCGCCGTACCGATATAAATCGGGCACGATTGCAGAGAATTGTCAACCCTCAAATTTGAACTTTCAGACAGAGTTTTCCCCAGATCGCCCGCTTCCGGGAGACGCACAGTTGCCCCCGTCAGCGCCGCCACTTCCCGCGCCACCCCCACCATACTGAGAGCGTCAGCACGATTTGCCGTTGCTGTCAAGTCCAGAATCACATCATCCAGACCCAGCAGAGGGCGGACATCGCTCCCCAATTGCGGGTTTTCCAGCTCAAAAATGTGAATGCCGGCAGACTCCTTACTCAAACCGAGTTCAGCCAGAGAGCAAATCATCCCTGCCGAAGGCACCCCGCGCAGTTTAGCCGGTTTAATTTTCAAATCCACATTAGGCAGATAAGTGCCAACAGTCGCCACAGCCACATAGATATCAGCCCGAGCGTTAGGCCCGCCGCAGACAATATTGAGCGGCTCGCCCCCCGAGCCAATATCAACCCCGCACACCCGCAGCTTGTCCGCATTCGGGTGTTGGGCGCAGCTGATCACCTTCCCAAGCACCACACCATCAGCCCAAGTGCGCCGGTCTTCAATATCTTCCACCTCAAACCCAGCCATTGTTAGCGTTTCCGCCAACTCTTCCGGGCTCATCGTAATGTCTACCAGTTCCCGCAGCCAATTCAGAGAGATGCGCATTTACAGAAAAGCCTTTACCTATATCAGCCTCAATCATTTTACCATTACCGCTTTTTTTTTTACCGCCAAGACGCGCCCGTGCGCCAAGAGAATAGAGATGGGTTTCACGAATAATTAAGTGCGCGATTTAAACTACTAATTTGCATAGATATTATTCGATATACCCCTTTTTTGAGGTTCTGCTAATTCTCCCCAATTCCCAGAGATTGCCAGCCGGCAGGCGCTTGCCAGCACCAGACCCCGCACAGCCCGGTTTTCCCCCCAGCATCCAACACCCCAACATTCACGATAAAGTGGATAGTGACCAACCAGAAAAAACCTGCTAGATTGTGGCATATATCTGCTGCCGGTTGTGCTGCTGCCGATCTAACCGAGAAATCTCATGGACACTTTACTGGGACAAATACTAGGTGGACGCTACAAAATCATCAACTCCTTGGGAGGCGGGGCCTTTGGCCAGACCTATATTGCGGAAGACCTGCAACTGCCTGACCACCCTCGGTGCGTCGTCAAGCAGCTCAAGCCGCAGACGAAAGACGAACAGACACTCAAGATAGCCAGACGTTTATTCGACACCGAAGCCACAGTCCTGCACCGGTTGGGCAGCCATGACCAGATCCCGCGCCTGCTAGCGCACTTTGAGGAAAAGCAGGAATTTTATCTCGTGCAGGATTGTATCGAGGGACAGCCTCTCAGTCAAGAGATTCAACCGGGAAAGCAGCTGAGTGAAGCCAAAGTCATCGCCCTGTTGAACGATGTTTTGTCGGTACTAGCCTTTGTCCACGGGCAGAACGTCATCCATCGCGACCTCAAACCCTCCAACTTAATCAGACGCGCCAGTGACGGGAAATTAGTCTTAATTGACTTTGGCGCAGTCAAACAAGTCAGCAGCCAGGGGATCAGCGAGGGCGCAACCGTTGCCATTGGCACTCCCGGCTACATGCCCAGCGAACAGCTAGCCGGCAGTCCCCGCCCCAACAGCGACATTTATGCCTTGGGCGCGATAGCCATCCAAGCCTTAACCGGCACTGTGCCATCCCGATTCCCGCAAGACCCGGTTTCCGGCGAGCTGGTCTGGCGCGACAAAGCCCAAGTGAGCGAACCGCTGGCCCAGATTTTGGACAAGATGGTGCGCTCACACTTCAGGGATCGCTACCCGTCCGCAGAGGAAGTCCTCGCCGACCTGGCCAACCTGAAAAATTGCTTAGAAGCCCCCACCCAAAACCAAGGGCAACCCACCCCCTCGCAAATCAGACCGCCCAACCGCTCAACATCCACCGGCGGTGCGCCAGACACCCCCACAGGGACGGTAGCGCCCCCCCCTGTGCCGCCCTCCCCTGTGCCGCCCCCCCCTGTGCCGCGCCGGTTCAAGCCTTGGTATCTCTGGGTTCTAGGCGCAGTGTTGGGAGTTTCCGCCTGCAGCCTAGCTTTTTTCCTGCGCCCAGATCCGCTCAGCCAAGCCGATAAATTAATCGACGCCCAGCAACCAGAAGCGGCGCTCACTATCGCTGACCAGGTGCTCAAAAACAAGCCCGATAACGCCAAAGCCTGGAAGATTCAAGGCGATGCCTACTTTCTTTTAGAGCGCTACGAGCAAGCGCTCATCGCTTATGACAAAGCCCTGAAAATTCAGCCCAATGACCCCAAAATTTGGAATAACCGGGGCAAGACCCTGTATCAATTGCAGCGCTACGACGAAGCGTTAAAATCCCATGACAAAGCCCTCGAAATAAATCCCAGTGACGCGCAAGCCTTGAACGGTCGGGGACTCGCCCTGATTGGCATGAAGCGCTTTCAAGAAGCGCTCGACGCCTTTGACAAAGCCCGCCAAATCCAGCCGAAAGATCCCAAATCGTGGGAAAACCAAGCTTTGGCCTTGGAGTATTTGCAGCGCTCGCAAGACGCACGCCAAGCCTATCAAGAAGCCCTGGCATCCTACAACGACACCCTCCAAGCCAATCCCAAGGATATCCAAGCCCTGGTTGACCGGGGGAATGTATTAAGTAAATTGCAGCGCTTCCCAGAGGCGCTCAAGTCTTTTGAGGACGCGA
>JALOOK010000173.1 GCA_025454445.1 Oscillatoria sp. Prado101
GCCACTGGAGCAGGAATTGGGGCAAACCGGCGATATAAGCTGGATGGGCGAGAATAGAGCCGGTGCCGCAAAGCAAAGCCGGCAGGGCGAAAATCTCCAAACAGACAATACTGTAAAGACCGAAAACCCGGACAGCTGGGGCAAATTTCTCAGGGTAGCGCAGGGCGTAATTGGTCACCAGAAGCAGGGCCAAGCAGAAAAGCAGCACAGTGCTGGCCCCCCTAGACGGGCCCGCCCCAGTGCTGCCCAGCCCCCAGATAGCGCTGGCGAGGGCCACGAGGACAAAGACAGCACAGCCCCGGTAAAGCTGGCGGGCTTGCGTGCCGACTACCGGCGCACCCGCCCGCAAGAACATCAAAACGCCGGTGGCCAAGCCGCCTGCCTTCGTCAGCAGCAGGCCCAAAATGTACCAAGGAACGACCGGCTGCAGATTCCCAGACGGCACATCGAGAGCGAGTTGGGCCCATCTGACGGCTTCCGCGAGCAAAAATGGGTCGTAGGGTTCGATGACGCGATCGGCGGTGGGAGAGATAACCAGCCGGCGGGCGGTGCCGGCGGTAAAGTTGCCGGGGTTAGTGCCGGTGGCTTGCTGTATCATAGATCGGGCTTCCTGGGGAGGATTGAGCTGCTCGTACAGCCCGACGCCGACAAAGAGATTTTTGGGGACAGTGGGGCTGGCAGCGCCAGTCATTCCCAGCATGATGGTCGCTCGCAACTGCGGGTCAGCTTGGGCCAGTTCCAAAGCTGTTGTGCCCCCCATAGCGTGACCGGCGATGCCGGTGCGGCGACTGTCGAAGGTTGCTTTGTTAGAGCGCACATAAGCGAGGACGGTTCGGGCATCAGCCAAGTTATTTCGATCGAGATTTTCGATTGCTGCCGAGTCAGCCGCTCGCGGGTAGGATTCCCCGAAACCGCCGAAGTCGAAGGCAATCGCCGCCATCCCGTGACGGGCTAGCTCCACCGCTAGGGGAGCCATAACCTCCTTGCTGGCGCTGGTGCCGTGCATGAGCACCATTACTGGGTGTGGGGCGGGGGTGGTTTTAGAGGTGTACAGGCGTGCGACTATCTGCCCGCCGGCATCCGTGTGGATGGCCACAGACTCGGACTTAACCGTACTGGGATTGAAAAAGGCACAGAGCAGCAGCCCAAAGGCAAGCAGCAGGACACTGAGCAGCAAGCCGGTGGGGCGTACTGGGATTTTGGATTTTGGATTTTGGATTGGGGTTTGCTCGCTCATATAAGGTTTTAGGCTTTTAAGAATGTCTCATTAACAAGAAAATATATCTCACTTTTTATTCAGGCAAAGGATGCAAATACTCTGTATAACAGTTAATGTGCGGGTGAGTTAGCTATCATACAAAGGAGACAGAGCCTCTGGGACTCAGTTCCCAGCCTGAGGCTGGAAGGGGAAAACCAGGGTAAGGATGCAAATCCTTTGAAACTCAGTTCATGTGCGGGTGGGAATGTGATCATACAAAGGAGGCAGAGCCTCTAGGACTCAGTTCCCAGCCTGAGGCTGGCAACTAGGGTAAAACTAGGGTAAAACCAGGGTAATGCCCCATGCCGTCCGTTGCGCCCCGGTAAGGCAAACAGCCCTCTTTTTGCAGTAAACTGTTGATCTGCCCAATGTAGGCTGGGTTTGTGGTCTGGAATTCCTTCAGGCGCTAATCCAGATGGCCCTTGAACCCCCTGACAGGTGCACAGATGGGTGAGCAGCGGCAGATTCAGATCCTCTGCCAAAGCGATATTCCGGGCGCTGACAGTATTTTCGAGGCGCTGGGAATCTTCCTTAAACCTGCCAGAACCGCAGCAGGAAGCTTCTTTGAGCTTTTTTTGAGCTCTGGGAGTTCGATGCCCGAGGGTTTCGGTGAGGGCGAGCCTGGACTGGTGGATCTCTCGGCAGGCTCCTTGGGCAACGCAGCCGGGAAAGTAAGCGTATTTAAGCGTCGGGGATGGCATGCACTCGCGCTTGGCCATGTCCACACCCGTAATGGTGGTTCCAAAGTTTTCCACTGTCCCAGTTGCGGCTTTACGCGCTTCGCGGGACTGGAATGGCGATGCATGGGATTTTCCTGAAAGCTTTGCGGGATAACGCCTCTATCACTTTTGCAGGTGTTGCGTGCTATCGTTGCATTGTCCGGGGATTCCCGGTGAAATGTCGCGTAAATGTATCAGTAATGCTGAGGATTCAGCCAAAGGGAGTTCGCCAGATGCGACAGGCACTCCCTCTCTATGATGTCTAGCCAGGGGGAGACTGGGGGAATTTCTAAGATTCCTTTAACCCCCGGTTTTTGGCCTCTTGGACTGTCAGCTGAACTCTTTAATTTGGGGGCGTCTGTCAGTCGCCGTTGCGCTCCCCCTTTCCGATAAGATGGGAAAGTACCCAGACCGGCACAATCTGGCCCGGGAGTTTGAGAGACTCAGCGGGACAGACATCCGACACAAGCGGTAACGGCAACTGGGTTAATGTAAAACAGAACCAACAGCGAGCCAGCTGCGGGCAGCGGCTGCGGCATCCAACGAGGAGATCGGTATGAATAAAGAGGAAATTTTGGTAAAGGTCAGGGAGATTGTCAAGGATCAGCTGGAAGTCGAGGAGGAGAAAATCACACCACAAGCCAAGTTTAACGAGGATATGAACGCTGATTCCTTAGATACGGTGGAATTGGTAATGGCGCTAGAAGAAGAGTTTGGTACGGAGATTCCGGACGAAGACGCAGAAAAGATTCTCACGGTTCAAGACGCGGTGGACTACATCAGCAATAAACTGGAAGAATCCCCAGTAAAGTAGTGAGTCAGAAGCAGCCAGCTGTCAGAAATGTGCGCTCTCAAGCCGCAAGACAGGAGGCGATGTCTTAGATTTACTTAACCCCACCTGCCTGACTGAGCGCCGGTGTCAGTTTGAAAAGCTTTTATCTGACGTCTCGGCGCTCCCAGTTGGGGATAAGATGAAAAAACGCCCTTTACCCGTGCCATCCAGCCTGTGAGTTTTAGCGACTGTCGCCAAAGATTCAGGCACCGTTAAAGGCAAGTGGGTTTAGGTTCAACACAACAGGCAGTTAGCTATTGATTGGAGCTGCGGCATACAACAAGGACACCAGTATGAGTACCATTGAAGAAAGAGTCAAGCAGATTATAGTTGAGCAACTGGGAGTTGAAGAGAGTAAAGTCACTCCTAACGCTAGCTTTGCGGACGATCTGCAGGCAGATTCCCTAGATACGGTGGAATTGGTAATGGCGCTAGAAGAAGAGTTTGACACGGAAATTACGGACGAGGAGGCAGAAAAGCTGACCACGGTTCAATCCGTTTTCGACTACATCAAGACCCACGGCAAGGAATAAGCAAGCCGCCGCACGTGAAGGAGTGAGTCAGAAGCCAAAAGCTTAAAGGTATCAAGCGGATTTGCTGTCAGGTAGGATTTTAGGGGGGACAAGTAGATGGAGATACCTTCACCAAAATACCCGCGTGAGCTGCCGGCACAGCAACCTGACAGCTGACACCGGAAACGGGCTGGAGGCGGATAGCTTTAGTCACGAAGAACACCGCGCACTCATTCTCAATAGATCCTTCCACCTGTATTCTGCGTTTTGGGCGGTTGAGGCCCGCTTAGACTGAATCATGACAAATTTTGAACGAAAACGTGTTGTTGTAACCGGCCTGGGTGCGATTACACCGATTGGCAATACCCTAGCGGAGTACTGGGAAGGGTTGCTTTTCGGGCGCAATGGCATCGGCTTGATATCCCTTTTCGATGCGTCGAATCACGCTTGCCGGATTGCCGGTGAGGTGAAGGGATACGACCCCCACGACTACCTGGAGCGCAAGGAAGCCAAGCGCATGGATCGCTTCGCTCAATTTGCGGTTTCAGCAAGCAAACAGGCGCTCGCGGACGCCCAGTTGGCGATTACTGACCTGAACGCAGAGCAGGTGGGGGCGATGATTGGCACCGGCATCGGCGGTCTGAAAGTCCTGGAAGACCAGGAACAAATCTATCTGTCCAAGGGGCCAGACCGCTGCAGCCCGTTTATGATTCCGATGATGATCGCCAATATGGCTGCCGGTTTGACGGCCATTCACACGGGTGCTAAGGGGCCAAACTCCTGTTCGGTGACGGCGTGCGCCGCCGGCTCGAATGCGGTGGGCGATGCCTTTCGCCTGATCCAGGGCGGCTACGCCCAGGCGATGATTTGTGGCGGTACGGAAGCAGCGGTCACTCCCCTGTCTGTAGCCGGTTTCGCAGCGGCGCGGGCCCTTTCGACGCGCAATGACGATCCAGCTCATGCCAGCCGCCCCTTTGACCGCGACCGCGATGGCTTTGTCATGGGCGAAGGTGCCGGCATTCTCATCCTGGAAGAACTGGAACACGCCGTCAGCAGGGGTGCCCGCATCTATGCGGAAATGATTGGCTACGGCATGACTTGCGACGCCTATCACATGACCTCGCCGGTGCCGGGTGGGGCGGGAGCGGCACGGGCCATACAGCTGGCCCTCAAGGATGCCGGTGTCACTCCGGAACAAGTCAGCTATATCAACGCCCACGGCACCAGCACCCCCGCCAACGACCCAACAGAAACCGCCGCGATTAAAACAGCTTTGGGGGAGAGCGCCCTGAAAGTGGCGATTAGCTCCACTAAGTCGATGACCGGCCACCTGCTGGGCGGTTCTGGGGGCATTGAAGCTGTGGCTGCAGTAATGGCGGTGGCCAACGACCAAATCCCGCCCACCATTAACCTGGAAAATCCCGATCCAGCCTGCGACTTGGACTATGTGCCCAATGTCAGCCGCGCCCAGAAAGTGGAAGTGGCGCTGTCCAACTCTTTCGGGTTTGGCGGTCACAACGTCACTTTGGTGTTTAAGAAGTACGCTGAGAAGGGTTGAGGGGCACGCTGGCACGCTGGCACGCTGGCACGCTGGCACGCTGGCACGCTCGCCCAAGCGGAAAATCTTCCCCATGCGCGTCTTGGCCATGCGCGTGAGCCCTATTGCCAATGCCCGATGACCCATGCCCCATGCCCCATGCGCATGAGCCCGATTCCCCATTCCCCATTTTCCAGTGTCGATGAGAAATTCTTGCCCATCTATCCCGGTAATGGGATGATGGGTATTAACGTTTTAGGGCGATTCCAGAGCGCTGAAACCGAAGCTGATTCCATCCAGCCACCGTTTGTCACACAAGATAACGAAAAATGCCTGTTGCCACTCAATCACTCGAACAACTCTGCATCAACTCCATCCGCTTTCTGGCGATTGACGCCGTAGAGAAGGCAAAGTCCGGTCACCCCGGTCTGCCGATGGGCGCTGCTCCGATGGCGTTTGTCCTCTGGGATCGGTTTATGCGGTTTAACCCCAAGAATCCCAAGTGGTTCAACCGCGATCGTTTTGTCCTGTCTGCCGGTCACGGCTGCATGCTGCAGTACGCTCTGCTCCACCTCACCGGCTACGACAGCGTGACTATCGAGGACATCAAGCAATTCCGCCAGTGGGAGTCGAAAACCCCCGGTCACCCGGAAAACTTCGTGACTGCAGGGGTGGAAGTGACCACCGGCCCCCTGGGCCAAGGGATTTCCAATGCCGTCGGTTTGGCAATGGCAGAAGCTCACTTGGCGGCCAAGTTTAACAAGCCCGGTTACAACCTCATCGACCACTACACTTATGTGATTCTGGGCGATGGCTGCCAAATGGAAGGCGTCTCTGGCGAAGCTTGCTCCCTGGCGGGCCACCTGGGACTGGGCAAGCTGATTGCCCTCTACGACGACAACCACATCTCGATTGATGGACACACGGATTTGTCCTTCACCGAAGATGTGGGCAAGCGCTTTGAAGCCTACGGCTGGCACGTGATCACCGTAGACAACTCCAATCTCGACGAGGACACCAACCTTGACGCGGTTCACAAGGCGATTGAAGAAGCCAAGAAGGTCACGGACAAGCCATCCTTAATTAAAGTCCGCACGATTATCGGTTTCGGCTCTCCCAATAAAAGGGACACTCACGGCGTCCACGGCGCTGCCCTGGGTGGGGATGAAGTGAAGGCCACTCGCGAGTTCCTCGGCTGGGAGTACGAGCCGTTCGTGGTTCCCGAAGACGCTCTCAACCACTTCCGCAAGGCAGTCGAGCGCGGCGCTCAGTGGGAGGCGGAGTGGAATGAGGCTTTCAGCAAGTACAAGGCTGAGTACGCCGCCGAAGCGGCTGAGCTGGAGCGGCTGATCGCCGGCAAGTTGCCGGAAGGCTGGGAGAAGGTCCTGCCTACTTACACGCCGGCGGATAAGGGCGATGCCACTCGCAACCATTCTGGCAAGTGCTTGAACGCTCTGGCTGATGTGATTCCTGAGCTGATTGGCGGTTCGGCTGATTTGGCTCCTTCTAATATGACCTATTTGAAGAAGTTTAAGGACTTCCAAAAGGGTCAGTATGGTGAGCGCAACCTGCGGTTTGGGGTGCGCGAACACGGGATGGGGGCGATTGCCAACGGGTTGCAACTGCATGGCGGTTTGATTCCGTACTGTGCGACTTTCTTGGTGTTTGCGGATTACATGCGCGGCGCTATCCGGCTGTCTGCGCTGTCGGAAGCCGGTGTGATTTATGTGATGACTCACGACTCGATCGCGCTGGGTGAAGATGGTCCGACTCACCAGCCGGTAGAAACGATCGCTTCTCTGCGGGTTATTCCTGATTTGCTGGTGATTCGCCCAGCTGACGGGAATGAAACTTCTGGCTCTTATAAGGTGGCGATTGAAAACCGCACTCGCCCGACGCTGCTGGCGCTGTCGCGGCAAAACTTGCCGAATTTAGCCGGCAGTTCTATTGAGGGTGTCGCTAAGGGCGCTTATATCCTGTCGGATAGCGAGGGCACGCCTGATATCATTCTGATTGGTACGGGTGGCGAACTCCATCTCTGTGTCAGTGCGGCTGACAAGTTGCGGGCTGAGGGTAAGAAGGTTCGCGTTGTTTCGATGCCTTCTTGGGAGCTGTTTGACGAGCAAGATGAAGCTTATCGCGAATCTGTGCTGCCTAAGGCTGTTACCAAGCGGCTGGCTGTGGAAGCCGGTTCTAGCTTTGGCTGGTGCCGGTATTTGGGTAGCGAAGGCGCGTCGATCAGCATCGATCGTTTTGGCGTTTCCGCTCCCGGTAATGTCGCTCTGGAGAAGTTTGGCTACACGGTGGAAAATGTGCTAGCTAAGGCTCAGGCGCTGTTGGGTTAATGAACCCCACCCCCCTACCCCCTCCCCGCACGCGGGGAGGGGGGGAAGAGAGGTGGAAAAAGTATAGGTTATAACCCAAGTTGCTACTTACCAGTCAGTCAGGTGAGATCCCCCCCTAGCCCCCCCTTAAAAAGGGGGGGAAATCCTCAAAGCCCCCCTTTTTAAGGGGGGTTTGGGGGGATCTAGAGGCTTAGACTGGTAGGTAGCAACTTGAGTAAGTTAAAATAAAAGAGGCTCGCCGGGAAGAGGGAGCCTCTTTTATTTTAACTTAAGAATTGGGAGGATGTTATGGCTTAAGTTGCTGTGAGCAAGGATGCTGTTTTATCCCGCATATCGGGGATTGATGACAGTTTGATGCAAAGCGAGAGCGTCTACCGAGAGGAATTACAGAAAGATGAAATAATGCAAATTTTTTCTAGGCTGTTAGATAAGGTGTCTCCAGAAGAAATTATGCCTCTGGATGATGAGCGCCTGACACAAAGGGTGCGCCGGGTGATGGGAACTCAGTTGATGACTAGGCTGTTAGATGGCCTAAGCCCAGAGCAAGTGGACATGTTCAATGCTGCAGTAGAAGGGAGATAGTCAGGGTGAGTTATCTGCTGGATACAAACATTGTCTCGGCGATTGTGAATAAGAATGACAGGCTCGCCGACAAATTACTGGAGGTGGATGTTCGGGGAGAAGAAGTGTTTATCAGTTGCATCACCTACTATGAAGTCAAAAGAGGACTCTTGGCTGGCAACCCGGAAGCTTTCTATTTTTAATGAGTTTTGCCTGGGAGTTCCTGTTTTATTCCTGGACGACTTGGAAATTATAGAGAGAGCGTGCGAAATCCATGCGGATTTAAAACGAAGGGGCAGACCGATACAAGATGCGGATATTTTGATAGCGGCGACGGCGATCGCGCGGGGGTTGGTTTTGGTGTCGAATGATTCGGATATGCTGAGGGTTCCGGGGGTGCCGGTGGAGAACTGGTTGCTGGGGGTTTGAGAAACCGGCAGCTGGGGGATTGAGAAACCGGGTTTCTGAATAGGTCTTTGGGGTGAAATGCAAAAGTTTTCCCAGAAACCCGGTTTCTGCTGGGGGGCTGAGAAACCGGCAGCTGGGGGATTCAGAAACCGGGTTTCTGAATAAGTATTTCGGGGAAGGTGCAAAAGTTTTCCCAGAAACCCGGTTTCTGCTGGGGGG
>JALOOK010000174.1 GCA_025454445.1 Oscillatoria sp. Prado101
GCGGCATTATGCTCGATCCGGAAGCCCTAAATCGGGTTGCTGAAATTCTCCGCCCAGAAGTTTTTTCTATTACCGCCCATCAAACTATCTATCGAGCGGCGATCGAACTCCACAGCAAAGGTCAGCCCACAGATTTGCTGGGAGTTCTGGCGTGGCTTTCTGACCACAACCAGATCGAGAAAGTGGGCGGGCAAAGCAAGCTGGCACAGCTGATAGACCGCACCGTCAGCGCTGTTAATATTGACCAGTATGCGGCGCTTGTTGTCGATAAGTATCTGCGCCGCAAGTTAATACAAGCAGGTCACGAAGTTATCGCGCTGGGGTACGAAACAGCTACGGAACTTCCTGCAGTTCTGGATCGGGCAGAGCAAACCGTTTTTTCGATTACTCAAGAGCGCCCCCAGCAGGGTTTGATTCCCCTCTCCGAGACGCTCATCTATACTTTTCAGGATATTGAAAGCCGCAATCAGGGTATGGCGCTACCAGGATTGCACTGCAATTTTTACGATCTGGATGCGATGACCGGCGGCTTTCAGCGTTCGGATTTAATTATTGTAGCCGGCAGACCGGCAATGGGAAAAACCAGTTTCGCTCTAGGAATCGCTCACAAGATCGCCACGATTCACAAATTGCCGGTTGCTGTTTTTAGCCTGGAAATGTCTAAGGAACAGTTGGGGCTGCGGCTGCTCTCCAGTGAGGCGGGTATTGAAAGCAACCGGCTGCGGGCTGGGCGCATCGCTCAAAATGAGTGGGAATCGGTGAGCAGCGCTATTGGCTCTCTCTCTGAATTGCCTATTTTTCTTGACGATACTGCCAACATTACCGTCACTGAAATGCGCTCGCAAGCTCGCCGTCTGCAAGCTGACCAAGGTGGGGCGCTGGGACTGATTTTGATAGATTACTTGCAGCTGATGGAAGGGGGAAATACTGACAATCGTGTGCAAGAATTGTCTAGAATTACGCGCTCGCTTAAAGGCTTGGCCCGCGAACTTCATGTTCCGATTATTGCCCTGTCTCAGCTGAGTCGGGGGGTGGAGTCTCGCACCAACAAGCGCCCGATGATGTCTGATTTGAGAGAATCGGGTTCTATCGAACAAGATGCGGATATCGTGATTATGCTCTATCGGGATGAATATTACAATCCGGACACCCCTGACCGGGGAATTTCAGAAGTGATTATTACCAAACACCGGAATGGCCCAACTGGCACTGTGAAGTTGCTCTTTGACCCGCAATTCACTCGCTTCCGAAATCTCGCCAATCCCCAGCGGCACTGAGAAATCGTAGAAACCGGGTTTCTTCGGCGAAACCCGGTTTCTGGCCCCGATGTTTAACACGAGAGACCGGGAGCATCCCGTTTTTGCAAAGATTGTCACCCTCACCCCCCGTTCCCCCCCTCTCCCAGGGCGGGAGAGGGGGGAAAAATAAAGAATTCTCCCCTCTCCCCTTGTGGGAGAGGGGTTGGGGGTGAGGGGGATTACAAAAATGGGATGCTCCCGAGAGACCTGGTTTCTGAAACGGTCAGTTAGCCAGCAATCCTGATTAATTCCACATCGAATTTCAGGGTGGCGTTGGGAGGAATGACTCCGCCGGCACCCCGGGCACCGTAACCCAATTCCGGGGGAATAATCAACTCCCGGCGTCCGCCGACTTTCATCGTGCCGACGCCTTCATCCCAGCCTTTAATCACCTGGCCAACACCAATTTTGAACTGGAAAGGCTGCCCCCGATCGCGGGAACTGTCAAACTTTTTGCCATTTTCCAGGGTGCCGGTGTAGTGAACCACTACCGTCTGGCCGGGTTTGGGACTCGCCCCGGTTCCTTCCTGGATATCGACATACTTGAGGCCGGAATCTGTAGTAATCACAGGTTTAGAATTCTCCGTATTGCTGCTGTCAGCGCTAGCTACTAGCGCTTCGTTTATCGTATCTTGACCGACGGCTGCGCTGCTTTTTGTGGCCGCAACCATTTGTGGTGCGGTCGGTGGCATTTCTGCCACACTTGCTACAGACCGGTTGGCGCTCAGTTGAGTCACCACTATCACCAGACAGCAAGCAAGCATTACCCCCAAGGCAATAAGAATTTCTCGCAAATCAGTCCTCCCCGCTTTGATAAACTTACCTGCCCGCCTTAAAATTCAGGTCCGCTCTTCAGTGTAATCCCAAATGCTCCCAACTGTAGCAACCGCACAACTAAACCGCCACTGACTTCCCGCTTTTCGCGGCTTCCCCCTGTTCCCGTTTCTGCGCCGGCTGCCTCTGAAGCGGTTCAAATCAGTGGGGGCCAAAAATTCCCGCCCCTTCAGCGCCAGAGCCTATTTTCCAGATCGCGCACCTGGCGTTCGAGCCGGTCGAGGCGTCCCCGCAGCTCATCCATTTCCGATTGGCGGGGAACCCCCAAATCCTGCAAAGCATTGCGCAATTGCCGCTGCATCTGCGTCTCCCAGTTTCCCTGCTCTGACTTGAGCTGCTTCATCAGATCGTCCACAAAAGTCTTGGCTTGGTCGGGATTGAGCTTGCCATCTCTGACCCACTCCTCACTGACTTCCCGGAGTTTCTCCGCCACGAGGGAAGTGGTGCCAATGCCAATCATCAGCAGCTGCTTGAGCAAATTATTGCTATCCATCCTGTCTTCCTGTCACTTGGTTAAAAAAGGCAGCCCAAAGGCAGCCACAAAGCTTCAGGGTTGAGTCGGAACCCTTCCAGCCTCCAGTTCTATTCTGTCAAAATATCTTCTAAGCGATATTTCCTCACTCCTGCCGATGCCTGAATGCCCCAAGTGCCATCAACCCACTGATTCTCAGGCCATTGCCTGCCCCTACTGTCGCACGGAACTCAAGGCTTATGGCCATCCGGGCATCCCCCTGTACCGCTCTAACTCAGAAGAATTTCTCTGCGACAGCTGCACCTACCACGAAGACGGCACCTGCAATTTCCCCCAGCGCCCCCACGCCAAAACCTGCACCCTTTACCACGATAAGTCTCAGACACTGGTCGAGCAGCCGGCCAGCCGCTACCGGCCCTGTCGGCTGCAACTCGTGAGAGCTTGGTGCCGGCGTAATCCAGCTGTCCTGATTTTAGTCGGTTTGGGACTGATCAGTTTCCTGCTCGCTCTGTGGCGGCGCTAAGAGTGCCGGTCTTGCAAGGCCCTCCGAACGCCATACCTACGGATATAGCTCGTAGGACAGGCATCTTGCCTGTCCCTGTCCCTACGAGCAAAGGTTTCGGCCTTGTCCATTACTGACCTGGACATTGCTATATTATGTCCGGTTGATTAATTCTAGCTGTTAGGCTTTTAACCTGCTTTTTCCTGGAAAGGAGGCAGAGCCGACCGCTGGCGTTCCCAGGCTCTGCCTGGGAACGAGGGGAAACGAGGGGAAGCTGTAGGGGCGGCCCCCGTGGCCGCCCCCCGTGGCCGCCCCCCGTGGCCGCCCCCCGTGGCCGCCCCCCGTGGCCAGACACTACCTAGCAGGAAGCGGCTCAGCTGCCGGTGGTTGCGGGGGTGTTTCAGACGCCGGCAAATTGCCCACCGGCACCCCAGCGTGCTGAAAAACGGCCAAATCGAACCAGAAGGTCGTGCCGGTACCCACTTCACTCACCAGACGCACAGTGGTGTGGTGCTTTTCGATTATATTCCTGACAATCGACAAACCCAAGCCTGTACCTTCCAGCGTGTGTACCCGATTTTCCACTCGGAAAAAGCGGTCAAAAATCGCCTCTTGGTCTTGTGGATCAATGCCAATGCCGGTGTCAGAAACCTCAATCCGCACGGTTTGGGAGTTAGAGACTGATGGCGCATTCAGCAGGTAAGCGCGAATCGCCACCCGTCCCCCCGATTCCGTGAATTTCAGGGCATTGCCCACTAAATTCATCAGCACTTGCAGCAACAAATCGTAGTTCCCCAGCACCGGCGGCAAGTCAGGCTCAATCTCCCGCACCAGCTCAATTTTTTTATCTCGCGCATTCAGCTGGTAAGTGCGCAACGTCTGCTCGATAGGCTGTGTCATATCTACCGCATCAAAGTGATAGATGCGGCAGGATTCCAAGCGCGACAGGTCGAGAACGTCGTTGACCAAGCGCGTCAGCCGATCTGTTTCATTATTAGCCGTTTCCAAAAACTCCCGGCGCTGCTGATCACTCAAATCTTCCCCGTACTCGTGCAGGGTTTCGATAAAAGATTTAATATTAAACAGCGGCGTTCTCAATTCGTGGGAGACATTGCTGATAAACTGGCTTTTAGCTTCATTGAGTTCTGCCTCGCGGGTGATGTCCTGCACCGTCATGGCAATGCCTTTGATGCTTTCCCGGTACTGGTCGAGAACTGTGGCGATCAAGATGCGAACTGTGCGGGAAGCGGGATCTGTGAGCGTAATGCGGAACTCCGCTGATTCCCGCTCGCCTCTTGCAATTTGGTAAAGCGGTAGCGTCAGTTGCGCTTCCACCGCTTTATGCAAGTGATGCAGGACGTTTTTACCTACTAAATCTTTCCCTTCCCAGCCAAAAATCCGCCGCGCTGTCGGGTTTACCAAAATCACTTGCAGATTGGTATCCAGCAGCACAGCCCCATCTGCTATCGTCGATACCAGCGTTTCCAGCTTGGCTTTTTCTGCGGTCAGCTCCTCAATATTTTGCTCCTCATAGCGCTCCAGTCGCTCTGCCATTTCATTGAAGCTGAAGATCAGCTCCCCCAGCTCTCCTCCCAGTGGCAAGTCAATCCGCTGCTTGAAATTGCCGGCGGTAATGTTTTTCACTCCCTTGAGCAGTTCCTGAATCGGCTTAGTGATCGTCAGGGCGTTAAACACCGCGCCCAGGATCACCATCACCCAGATTGACACAAAAACTGCTATTGTCAAATCTCGCGTCAGATTGGAGTAGCGGCTCAGGTTTGGGTTGGGGTTAATGCCAATCGCCAGAACCCCCTGATATTTACCCTCATGCTTCAGGGGCACAAATATATCCGTCACTTCCCCGTCTGGTGTGCGGTGCTGTCGCACCAGGGGGCGCTCTGAACTACTGGCGTAGTTTTCTGGTAGCTGAATCCGCCGTTGAATTGTCAGGGAGGTTTGCACTTCCAATTCGGAAAAGGGAATTCCCAGAAAAATATTGCCTTCTATGTCGGCATATAGCATGTAGCGCACGCTGGAGGTGGTGCTGTAAAAGCGGTGGGAAAATTGGGCCACTTCTGACTGCTTGTTTTCTGCAATCAGCGGCGCAACATTCGCCGCCAGAAGCAAACCGAGATCGCTGCCAAAGCGGGTGTCATTCAGACGGGCGTCCTGCTGAATTGTGTTGACCGCCCAAAAAGTTAGGCCACTCATCACCACAGAAAACACTAAGGCAGCCGCCGCCATTAGCCTCGTCCTCAGGGTGATTTCCGACCACCAGCGAGCGATAATTTCTTTAATTTGGTTTAATTGTGCTAGCAAGGTGTGTCTGCAATAGAAACTATCGTAAGCCAAACTTGGGATGCCAGATGGCTGCTGCCTGTTCCCTGAACGGGAAACGGGAAAACTTGTGGGGCAGCAGTGGGATCGTCTCCGACATTATAGCCGCACGGCTTTATTTTGGCACGTTCTGCCGGCAGCGACCCCACCGGCAGCCCTCAGGATACTGCTGGCTAATTGATCCGGGGTCAATCCCGATCACAATTCTGGCGCCAGCCGGAGAGAGAGACGGTAATATTACGTCTGATTAATTAACGTTAATAATAAACCGCCAAGACTCCAAGTCCACCAAGGAGAGAGAAAAAAGGAAGATGTACAGTAAAAATTTATAGGAGCAATTGACCGGATATGATAGTGGGGGCGTGCGGCGTGAGCTTTTGTGGCGCATCGCGCATGGCCGCCCTTGCGCCACCGGCAGCCGTCAGGGGGGCTCTGGGCCCCCTTTGCGGATGGGGGGAGAGGGGGAGAAGGGGGCCAACTTCTCGCCACCTCTCACTCCATCTCTGAGATAATCTCCTGACTTTGCATCAGGCGCTGCTTCAGACGAGCTGGATGGCCCCGCTCTACGACTTGGCCCTGCTCTAGCATGAAGGCTCCATCGCAATAGTTCAACTCGTCAAGCCGGTGAGTCACCCACAGGGCGGTTAATCCCCGACTTTTTACTAAGGAGCTGACTTGCTCGACGAGGTCTAGCTGGCTGTCTGGATCGAGCAAGGCGGTGGGCTCGTCCAGCAGCAACACCTCACAGTGACGGGCAATAGCACCGGCAATGGCCACCCGCTGTTTTTGTCCGCCGCTGAGGGCGTAAATGGGCCGGCGCTCTAGGAGTTGGAGATTCACTGCAGTCAGTGCCTCTCTCACCCGCGCCCGCACCTGAGCTTGAGACAGGTTTTCCTCTACCAGCCCAAAGGCGACATCCGCGCCCACGGTTGGCATCACCAGCTGGTGATCAGGGTTTTGGAAGACAAATCCCACCCACTTGGCTATGTCAATCTCGCCTGACTGCGGGCGCAACAGACCGGCTAGCAATCTCAGCAACGTTGATTTGCCGCTGCCGTTGGTGCCCAAAAGCATCCAAAATTCGCCTTTGGGCACTTCCAGAGAACACGATTTTAACACCGGCTCTCCCTTTGGCCAGCTGAAGCACAGCTGGCGCACCGCAATCGCCGGTGCCTCTGTTTCCCCATTGGCAGGCTCTTTCATTCGACTAAGGCAGCGGCAAAACCGGGCGCTCTGCCAGAAGCTGTTGTTGTGCTGGATTTCTGATACTTCTGAACGGCGCAAATCTCGCTGCTGAGGACGCTGACTTTTTTGTCAGGCACTTGCTCGCAGGTCAGTTCTAAAATCAGGGGGTGGCCAGTGCCCATCGCTTCTAGGATTTTCTGGTACACTGCCTCAGCATCTTCAGCTGACTTGCGCTGCACCGACACCGGCATGGGGGTCAGCTTCAAGGCCACGTCAATAATGTACATGCGATATCAGGAATTAAGTGCGGGTTCGATTTCTAGTATCCAGTTTAATGGCATTTCGCCGCACCGGCAGCACTACCGGATCTTCGCCCCACCTTTCCGCAGACAAATGTTAATTACGTTTAATTACTTTTTAATTAAGTTTGCGATCTAAGAGGCCAGATTAAGGAATTAAGCTTCTTTGAGGCGGTGTCAAAATTATTATTCACAATCAATTCACCCGGCACTTTGGGAAGTAGCTGTGCGGTTGCCGACTGCTGGAAGTTTCCTGGGAGTGGGTGTGGCATGTACCACACCCAAGCTCTGTGGGGGGATTCTGACTACAGAGTGGTGAAATCCTCCATGCCAATCAGATTGACATTCACCCCATTCAGCGTAGCAAGCAACTCATTGCTACCGGCAAGTTTAATAGCAGTGGCACCCCCCTCGAAGGTAATTGCCAGCTGCTGGAATTGCAAACCGCCACCCAATACTAGGGAATCAATGCCATCTTCATGCATCAGTGATTATATCACCACCCTTGCCGACTGTCAAGATGAATTTATCAGCACCGGCACCGCCAGTCAGGGTGTCTTTGCCGATGTCGCCATAAAGTGTGTCATCCCCCACACCGCCGGTTAGGATGTCATTGTCTTTCCCGCCAAACAGGGTATGATTGCCGGCACCCCCATCCAGATTATCATCCCCCGTACCACCAAATAGCAAATCATTCCCTTCACCGCCACTGACACTATCTTTGCCGGTGTCGCCAGAGAGGATGTCGTTGCCAACATTGCCGGTGATGGTGTCATTATCTTGGCCACCAAAGATGATATCGTCACCCAGGCAACCGTCGAGTGTGTCCGAAGCCGGTATTGCCAAACAGCAAGTCATTCCCTTCCCCGCCACATATAATGTCGTTGCCAATATCACCGGCAGCAATATCACTGCCACTCCCGCCTAGCAGGGTATCATTATCTTTGCCGCCAAAGAGGATATCGTCGCCAATATCTCCATTCAGGAAGTCCGAAGCCGGTATTGCCAAACAGATTGTCCGAAGCCGGTATTGCCAAACAGATTGTCATTGCCACCGTTGCCGATCAGGATGTCAAACCCACCCTTTCCGGTTATGGATTCACCGGCATCGTCACCGGCAATCAAATCGTTCTCTTCAGTTCCATTGCGCTCAACGCCCACACTGTTGGGACTGGTGAGTTCGGGGGAGTTAATGCCGGTGGAACAATTCACCCCTATTTGATCGCAGATGCAACTGTCGTCAGCAGTGGATGCCGGTGTGGGAGTTGGTGTGGGAGTTGGTGCCGGTGTCGGAATTGGCGTCGGAGTCGGTTCCGGAGTCGGAATTGGAGTTGGAATTGGACTCGGAGTCGGTTCTGGAGTTGGCACCGGTGTCGGAATTGGCGTCGGAGTCGGTTCCGGAGTCGGAATTGGAGTTGGAATTGGACTCGGAGTCGGTTCTGGAGTTGGCACCGGT
>JALOOK010000175.1 GCA_025454445.1 Oscillatoria sp. Prado101
ACTTGGCCGGCAGCATGACTTTTAGCGGGTCTACCGGCATGGCAGATACATAAGCGTCAGCGGTGAAAACTTCATCCTCTGCTCCCTCTGACCCCCGCAGCAGGAACCCCCCCACCGTGCCGTACTCGTTGAGCAAGATTTCCTTCAGCGGCGCATTTAGCCGCACTTGGCCGCCCCGCTCGGTGATATAGTCTACGATCGGCTGGCACAGCCGCTCCGTGGGCGAGCCATCCAAAAAGGCCATCTTCGAGCCGTTTTTCTCCTGCAGGAAGCGGTTGAGAGCCGTCAGCAACACGGTTGACGAAATCTCGTGCGGGTCGATAAAGTTCAGCGCCTTGGACATGGCGATGAACACTTCTTTCTCCACTCGCGGGGGAATATTTTGCATTTTCAGCCACTCCGACCACGAGTATTTGTCCATCTCCTCGACGTACTTCTGGCCCTGAATCATGGCCGGGAGCAGCCCCAGCCCGAAGCGTATTTTCTCAGGCCAGGTGAGCATATCGTTATTGCGGAGAATGGCCATGACCCCGTTCAGCGGTGCCGGCAGGTCGGGGAAGTCAAAGCGGGAGTATGTCCCCGGGCTGTCCGGCTGGTTGAAGATCATCGTGTGCTCTTTCCACTGCAGCCGGTCTTCAATGCCCAGCTCCTTGAACAGCTGCAGCATATTGGGATAGGCACCGAAGAATATGTGCAGACCGGTTTCATACCAGTCCCCGTCAGAGTCTTTCCACGCCGCTACTTTGCCGCCCAGCACGTCCCGCCGCTCCAAGACTGTGGGCGTGTGACCCGCATCGGTCAGATATTTCGCGCAGGAAAGCCCTGCCAAGCCTGCTCCAGCGATCGCAACTCGCATGTGATGGTACTGCCTTTCGAGGTTCTTTAGATTTTTTTAAGGTATTTTTTACCCGTCTCTCATTATAACTTTGCAAACCGTTACATAAAGCAAGGTCTGTCGCATTTCGCCCCCCCGACCGGGCCCGATCTGGGCCCGACAGGGCGGGCTGGACAAATTCTCCCCCTTCAATCATTAATTTTAATTTAAAATTAATAATCTGTAATCAAAAATTAACAAAAGCCCCTCAACCCGCTTCCTGCAGTGTCCCTCGCTTCACAAATCGCAATTTGGCACACCCTACAATTGTCTGAGAATGGAAGAAACACGGTGAACCGAGGCTGCCCTCCTCGGACAGGTCTGCGTAGGGGCGGCCCCCCGTGGCCGCCCGGCCCCCCGTGACCGCCCGGCCCCCCGTGGCCGCCCGGCCCACCGTGACCGCCCGGCCCCCCGTGGCCGCCCTGTGACCGCCCGGCCCACCGTGACCGCCAGGCCCCCCGTGGTCGCCCGGCCCCCCGTGGCCGCCCGGCCCCCCGTGACCGCCCTATCCGCCCGGGCTGCCAAACAGCTTTTGGCGCTTGGCAGCGGGACAGTGGGAAATCTAACTGCGGGACGAGGCTCTTGTGGCGGCATCGTCTGCATGAAATTCAGGGTGCCGGTTGCAACTGATCAGTGCTTGCCAGACGCGCCAAGCGCCAGCATCCGGGGAGCCTGTCCGGGCCAGGAGAGCGCCCGTTGCCCCAGTCCTCGCCCCTACCCCGTTGCCCCAGGGCCAAGTCAAGGCCGGTCTGGTGGAGCGGGGGCGCAAGGCGCACTCCCCCCTGCTGCGGAATCACCGCTCCCTCCAGACCCGTCTGGTGTACCTGCCGGGGCGATCTGGCCAGTCTCCAGACGGCATACCGGCATTGCGGGGAATCAACCACGGCCTTAATATTTCCAACCAGCAATTAGGTAGGGAGTTATGAGTACAGTTCTGATTGTGGATGACAGTTTGACACTGCGGCAAATCGTCGCCGACATTCTCAAAAGAAGCGGACTAGAGGTTATCGAGGCGTCTGATGGCGTCGAAGCCAAGGAACAAATTCAGGCGAGCTGCCCAGATTTAGTAATCACAGATATTGTTATGCCCCGCATGAACGGCTATGAACTGTGCCGGTGGCTAAAAAACAACCCAAAAGCCCAGAATATTCCCGTGGTAATGTGCACTAGCAAAAGCGAAGAGTTCGACCGCTACTGGGGAATGAAGCAAGGTGCTGATGCCTACATTTCCAAACCTTTCCGCCCAACAGAACTGCTGGAAACAGTCAGACAGCTGCTGCGCTAGCTGGGCGCTGATATCGATTTCGGTTATCTGACAGGCAACATGATAGCCTCAGGAAAAAGGGGAACATTAAGAAAGGCTTGGAGCGCCAGATAGAATTTAATTATTAACATAAACTTACTGACTTTTAATTAACAATTCATTTCTAGCCACAACAGCGCTTCCAGACAATTTGACCGGCAGCAGCTGTGGTGGTTTTATAACATTTTTTTGCGATTTGGGATTGTTGATTGAAATCTGCGGCAGTAAAGCCTTTTCAGCCCTAAGGTAAAATACTATCTAACTCAAGTTGCTACTTACAAGTCATTGCATCTAGATATCCCCAAACCCAGATTGCCTCAGCTGGCTCAAACAATCGATTAAATCTTCAGGGGGTTGCAGCTGGCTGACCGGCAGCTCATGCGTGGCTGCTGTGGGAACAAATCCCAGCAGGCTGGCTGACCGCAAGGAATCATCTATCTCCACCACCATATAGCCAATTCGTTCTTCCCAGACTTCGGGCGGAATGTAACAGGAACGCTGGCCCTTTTTCAGGGGCCGGCATTCCAAGCGACCGGCACCGCTCACTTCCAGATCAGCCACGTCCGCACAAAGGCGCACGTGGGGGTTCCAACTGTCGCCGGCGGACAAGTCTGTGGGAATGTTCATCATCTGCAAGTAGTCATTTACCACCCACACGGCAAGGGTATTCAAGCGGACTTGCTCTGCCTTTTCTGGTGTGGGTTGCTCGTTGGCAAACTGCTGCGCTACCCGCCGGGCGTTTTGGGTCAGCGGCAGCAATAGGGCAAAATTTTCTATATCATGGCTGCTGTAAGTCATGGCATTGCTGTTTTTATTCCATAATCCCTAGCTGCGCTACAGGCGCTGGCGGGTAATGGTACGAAAATACTCGCCTCCTCTATTCTATATATCCCTCTGATTCGCCAAATTTACGCAAGCAGGGCAGGCACTGACGCTGATAAAAACTGCTTAATGTTGAAGCCGGCACACCTAATTCCGCAGCTAGGGCTTTCCAGCTAGTTTCCGGTGGCAAGCGCCTCAATATTAATATTTGGGCTGTCACTTGTGGGTGGTCTTGCAGGCGGGTTCTGCGCAACTCCCCTGTTTGGTCTGTCTCAGCCCAAGCTCTCACCTCTTCCAGCAGCGGGGGAGGATCAGGACTCGCCGGGAAATTGTCTAAGGGATCAGCGGTTTCACTGTCTTCATCCCTTCCCAGCTGTCGCTGTCGGCCCATAAATCTTGTGGCTTGCTGCTTTTTAGTCTCTATGTAGAAATCTTGCAGCCGCCGTTTTAGGTAGGTATTTAGCCAAGTGAGGACACTCCCCCGAGAGGGGTTATACGCCTCGCCCCTATTTCCTTCGCATATATTTTGGCAGAAATACACCCAGGTCTGTTGCAGCGCATCTTCATAATAAGGTGTGTTTTCTTTCCAAAGTTTGTTAGCAATTAAACGGATCAGGCGGGTTAAGTTTCTCTGGCGTGGTCGGCTGCCGGCTGGATGTCCGCACGCTTCTGTAACCAGCCTCTGCACCTGTTCTTCCACTCTATCCATAGAGCAATGCATCTTCTACTGATATAGAAGCACTTATGTCGATAACGTCATCAATTTAATAATATTTATATCGCTTATGTGTACTACCTCAAGGTAGAGATTTTCGTTCAGGCCGTTGCCAGTATTTACTGCAGTGCCTGGGCGTCTGTATATGCCCTGGTTGGGCATATTGTAAATTTATGTAACTTTTTGCGTCACACATGAACCTGAAAATGACAAGTATATAAAGGCAGAAAAATGGCTCTTACGGTAAATTTACTTATCAATAGTCAGCCAGCCTCTGTCAGAGCTTATATTTGAGTATTGTACAGCTAGGCGTAAAAATTTTACATAAACGTGTGAGAGGCAATAAGACGCGGTTTTTGGAGCGTAGCATGCCCAGCAAACAGCCGGTCAATCAAAGACATATGCTCAAGCACTACTAGTATTTACAATGCTTATTTCCAGTCTAAATATCATATAATTCGCAATATTATTTGGGTAAAAATCTTTCGTAATTGCAATATATTGCCAGCACATTGTTTTGTTTATTGAGGGGATAATTGACTGTGACTACTTTTACTGTCAACAAACTAACGAACAATTCCCAAGACGACACAAATCCCCAAGTTTCCTCTTACGGGGATGTAATCTGGGAACACAAATACAGCAACAGCGACATTGACCTCTACTACTACGACAGCATCACCGGAGAGACGAAATACCCAGCTACAACCGGCAAAAACGAAACCAATCCCCAGATTTCGGGATATGGCGATGCGGTTTATGAGTACCAGTACAGTACCACGGACACGGATGTGTACTTATACCGGTACGATACAGACACCTCGACCCCTATTGCTACCAGCAGCCATAACGAAACCAATCCCCACATCTCTGGCTCAAACGTAGTCTACGAGTATGAGTTCAGTTCTACTGACACAGACCTCAAGCTGTACAACATGGGATCGGGGGTTACCACTACCATTGCTAACAGCTCCAAGAATGAACTCAATCCTGACATTGCCGGCAACTATGTGGCATATGAGTACGATTACAGCAGTACCGACACCGACCTCAAGCTGTACAACATCGCCAACGGCACGACCACCACTATTGCCAACAGCGGCCACAACGAAGTCAATCCCGATGTTTCCTCTACTGGCGACGTGGTTTATGAGTACGAGTACAGCAGTACCGACACCGATATCTACATGTACGACGCCCTCACCGGCACCCATGATTTAGCCACAAGTGGCTATGATGAAGTTAATCCCGAGATTGCCGGTAATTTCGTCACCTGGCAAGCTTGGGATGGCAGTGACTGGGAAATCTACCGCTACAATAAAGCCACAAATACCACAACACAAGTAACTAACAACTCCGTTAACGACGTCAACGCGCAGGTTTCGGATCAAGGCTATGTGGTCTGGGAACAGGACTACAGCCCCACCGACACCGACGTCTACCTCTACGACGGCGGGACAACCCTATCTCTAGCCAATAGCGGCTACGACGAAATCAACCCCCAAATTACAGGTTCTAATGCGACCTGGCAAGCTTGGGATGGTACTGACTGGGAAGTTTACTCCGCTCAAATATTCTGAGTTTTTCATATATAGCGGTTCTCAGTTTGATGTACGTGAGGGCCAGAAACCCGGTTTCTTTAAGAAACCGGGTTTCTCAGTACCTCACTAATCTGAGAACCGCTATATAACCCAAGTTGCTACTTCCCAGTGAGTCAGGTCAGAGCCCGCCCCTACCGAGTTTCTCCGTAGCACACTAATCTGAGAAACGCTATATAACCATTGGGCATCATCGCCAGAACGCATGCATGGCATTATCGCATCCGAACCTGATGCGCTATGCCCTATGGGCATGAGTCTGTCGGCGCTGCGATTAATGTCCGCTTCCTAAGTGGCTACTGCTATATAGCAGTGCGCAGTCAGTGCGCGGACATGCTTGATATGAATTCTAGGCGTAGGTACGGCGTAGCGCTTACGCGCCGCTGCGCTAACGCCGAGCCTCAAGATATCTGGGACAGGCGAGACGCCTGTCCTACGTCCTAACCTAAGTGGCTACTGCTATAAAAGTAAATTACAAGGTGTTTTTATCAGAAAAAATACACAAATTTTGTAAATTATTGACAAAAAATGCAAAGTTTATTCAAAACTAGTCTGAAAGTATAGGCGACCAATTAACGCCGATATACAGCACTATTTGAAACTAAAAGCCAAGGGCAAAAGTAGGGCTGCGTTCGGCCTGTCCTGTGTCCAGAGGCAGCTCCTAGCTGAGTAAAATTGAGTTTTTTTCTTACACCCCTCACCCCAAAGTCCGGGCGGTGAGGGGGTGAGGAGCATTTGCCAGACAAAATAGGGGACTGCAACGAAGCGCCCCCTCTTTGAAGAGAGGCGATTTATCGCATCTCGCCGGCATCTCGCCGGCATCTCCCAGTCGTCTCCCAGGCGTCTCCCCTCGCCTCACCCCACCGGCAATCGGGAAGCGCCCCCGGCGTAGTGCAGCCCTGTGACAGAATCCAACCGCTGGCCCCTTGGCAGGCCCGCAGGCGTTCGGGGGCGATAAAATAATCAAAAATCTTATTTTTGTCAACAGCGGGTGAAACTAGATCGCCTTTCTATCACCCCGGAAGCCCCTGAAGCCCCATCTCCTCTCGCCCCAGCCACAGCCCGCAGGCCAAGGCAGCCCCGACCGCATCACCGTTGGGCGCGTATCGCCCGCACGGTAGAATAAAGTCAGCAAGGAAGATACCGCCCCAAAGCTGACGGTGAGGCAGCATTCAAGCGCCAAAAACAGCGGCAATCACTTGTAGCGCCAGTTTTCTGATGGCTGCATAAACTAAAAGAAACCAAGTATCGATCGGGTCAGCACAACGCGAGAGGAGAAAACTAACGCATGGGAAAGGTAGTCGGCATTGACCTGGGTACAACCAACTCAGTAGTAGCCGTCATGGAGGGCGGCAAGCCGGTGGTGATTGCCAATTCAGAAGGCATGCGCACGACTCCCTCCGCAGTCAGCTTCAGCAAAGAAGGGGAGCAGCTCGTCGGACAGCTAGCCAGACGGCAAGCGGTTCTCAATCCCCAGAATACTTTCTATGCCGTCAAGCGGTTCATCGGTCGCAAGTATGCCGAACTCAGCCCAGCGTCAAAGCGCGTTCCTTACACCATCCGCAAAGATGAAAACGGCAACATCAAACTCCAGTGCCCTCGCCTGAAAAAAGAATTTGCCCCAGAGGAAATCTCAGCGATGGTGCTGCGCAAGCTGGCTTCCGAAGCCAGCCGCTACCTGGGAGAGCCAGTTACCGGCGCGGTGATTACCGTACCGGCCTACTTCAACGACTCCCAGCGGCAAGCCACCCGGGATGCCGGCAGGATTGCCGGTTTGGAAGTCAAGCGGATTCTCAACGAGCCAACGGCAGCCTCCCTGGCTTACGGACTGGAGCGCAAGCAGCAGCAGACCATCTTGGTGTTTGACCTCGGCGGCGGCACTTTTGACGTTTCCATCCTGGATGTGGGCGACGGCGTGTTTGAAGTCAAAGCCACCAGCGGGGACACCCAGCTGGGGGGGAACGACTTCGACAAAAAGATTGTGGACTGGCTGGCGATCAAGTTCCTAGACGAAGAAGGAGTCGATTTGAGGCGCGACCGGCAAGCGCTGCAGCGCCTGATGGAAGCCGCTGAAAAAGCCAAAATAGAGCTTTCTGGCGTTGGCGTCACGGAAATCAACCTGCCGTTCATCACGGCCACGGAAGACGGGCCAAAGCATCTGGAAACCCAGCTGACTCGCGCCCAGTTTGAAGGCATGTGCGGCGACTTGCTGCAGCGGCTGCGCATCCCCGTCAAGCAAGCCCTCGCCGATGCCGGTCTGACACCGACAAGAATTGACGAAGTGGTGTTGGTGGGCGGCTCCACCCGCATGCCAATGGTCAAACAGCTGGTGCGCGGCTTGATAGACAGACAGCCCAATGAGAACGTCAACCCCGATGAAGTCGTCGCCGTGGGAGCCGCCATCCAAGCCGCCATCCTGGGCGGAGAGGTCAGGGATGTCCTGCTGCTGGACGTGACGCCCCTGTCTTTGGGGCTGGAAACCATCGGCGGCGTGATGAAAAAGCTCATCCCCCGCAACACCACCATCCCGGTGCGCCGGTCGGATATCTTTTCCACCGCCGAAAACAACCAAACCCTGGTGGAAATCCACGTCCTCCAGGGAGAGCGGGAGATGGCAGCGGATAATAAATCCCTGGGCCGGTTCAAGCTGACCGGCATTCCGCCCGCTCCCAGAGGCTTGCCCCAGATTCAGGTATCCTTTGATATTGATGCCAACGGCATTCTCACAGTACAAGCCCTGGACAAAAGCACCGGTCGCGAGCAGAGCATTATCATTCAAGGCGCTTCCACCCTCAGTGAAATGGAAGTCAACCGCATGATCCGAGATGCCGAGCAATTTTCCCAGGAAGATCGCTTGCGGCGGGAGCGAGTCGAGAAGCGCAACCGCACCGAAGCCCTAGCCTATCAAGCTGAGCGGCAGCTGCGAGAAGTCACCTTGGATTACGGTATGCAGTTTGCCCCGGGAATTCGCAACCGCATCGAATCTCTGATTCGAGAGTTGCGCGACGCAATAGCCCGCAGCGACGAGCGGGGCGTGGATTT
>JALOOK010000176.1 GCA_025454445.1 Oscillatoria sp. Prado101
CAGTTCGCTGGTCAGGGTCGGGATTTCAAACCCGTCGGCAATCATGACATTCACCATCGTCTTTGAGATGATCTTACTGACGATTCCTCCTCCCGGCTGGTTCAGGAATTTAACCTTATCCCCGCACAGCTCTTCTCCCTTCTTATTTAAACTGAGGTCGAAAATATCGAGAAAATTATCCGTCGCAACTGCATGCCTGACATCCTTAAGAACTGTCACTGTCTGCTTCCTCCTCAAACGTCTGCTCTGTCCAGCGGGCGCTGCCTAAACAATATCGTGGTCTACCATTTTGATGATTTTCAACAAGCTGACCTTGGTTTCAGCAGTGGTTTCCCCCAGCAAACCGGCAATCTCCTGCACGACTTTCATTTGATTGTCCACCACCTCATTGACTTTGGCCACTGTCTCCGTCTTGAGTTTCATCATTTCTTTCTTTCGCTGCCATTCTTGGGTGATATCAACCATGATGCAAGCGATAATATTTTCATCCTGAATCGGAAAAATGACTCTCCTCACATACAAGTTGTGAGCCGGATATTCCTTCTCTTTGCCCCTGATCACTTCATTCTTTTCCCAGACTCTCTTAAAATCTTCAACATCCTCGAAAAGCTGTGCCGCCTGCTGGCCGATTATATCTTCCGCTTCCACCTGAAACATTTTGCAAAATGCGGGATTGACCAACTTTATCTTCAAATCAGTATCAAGCACAATCAAGCCATTCGGGTCATACTCCCATAACAGCTGCCACAAATTCCTCTCTTTGGCTTCCACGACAATTTTTACCCTCTCTGTTACTGGATATTTGGCAAAATTTCTTCAATAAATTTTTGCTCGATGTTCTCAGGACTAATCTTGGTAAAGATTTTATCCTTGAATTTCATCACAATTCCGTCGCTACAGGTTTCCAGACAAAAAGACCCCTTGAGTTCAACCTTATCCTCTAGCTGATATTCGCCGATCATGCTTTGGAGTTTGGGCAAAACTTCATAAACTCCCAGTTGATGGCAAGCCGAACCCATGCACAAATACAAATTCTGTTTGGCCATCGCTTAATTCTCCTTTCTGATTTTGCCCTCGTGCCCTCGTTACCAGCCTAAGGCTGGGAACGGCTGACCGCCGGCTCTGCCAACTCTTGCCCGATCTCAGAAACCGGGTTTCTTTGGACTTTCCCTCCGACAAAGTGGTCTTTCCCGGAAGAGAAACCCGGTTTCTTAACCATCTCAGAAACCGGCTTTCTTTTGAGAAAGCCGGTTTCTTAACCGAAAACGGCTTTCTTTAATCCGCGCCCAATTAATCGCGCCAGACTCGATCGACAACAGTGCCATCCGCCGTAACCAACTCAATGTGCAGCGGCATTTGACCTGCAGCGTGAGTTGAGCAGCTGAGGCAGGGGTCAAACGCCCGAATGCCGGCTTCCACCCGATTTAACATCCCTTCCGGAATCTCATTCCCGTGAATATAATGCTTAGCAATCTGAGTCACGGTTTTATTCATCGCCAAATTATTCTGCCCAGTGGCGATAATCAAATTCACCTTCTTGAGCAGGCCATTTTCATCGACCTGATAGTGGTGGAACAGCGTACCGCGCGGCGCTTCGCTGACGCCAATCCCTTCCAGCTGGTTAATACCGGCAGTGGCGCGAGTCCGGGGCGAGACAATATCCGGGTCATTCACCAGCTGCTCAATGTACTCCAGAGCTGCCAGAACCTCAATCAAGCGGGCGTAGTGATAGTAAAACGAAGAAGTGGCCACCCCACCGGCGCGGTCGCGGAACTCCAGCAACTCTTTGTCAGCCGCCTCTACCCCCATTTTAGAACAAACGTTCAGTCTTGCCAGTGGCCCAACCCGATATATCCCTTCTGGATAGCCCAGAGGTTTGTAATAGGGGAACTTCAAATAAGACCAAGGTTCCACCGCCTCACCGATAAATTCCTGATAGTCATCCTCACTGAGATTGTCAGCCACAATCTTGCCTTCGCTGTCGGTAAAGCGGAGGTGACCGCCATAGTGTTCCCAGACACCATCTTTACCCACCAACCCCATAAACAGGGAGGGGAATTTCCCAAAAACTTCCACCTCAGTGCCGAACTGATCCAGCAGGCGCTTGAACAAGGCGAGGGCGGTATTGATCGTATTAAACGACTCCGGAAGGCGCTCGCGTATCCACGTCCGCCCTTCTTCAGGGAGGGGAGAGCGCACGCCACCGGGAACTGCCCAAGCGGGGTGAATTTTCTTCGCCCCCAACAATTCTATCACTTTCTGACCGAATTGGCGCAACCGAATCCCGCTGCGAGCCAAATCCGGGTCAGCCGCCATCAGCCCGAACACATTCCGCGTCGCGGCATTACTATCCCATCCTAGCAGAAAATCAGGGCTGCTGAGGTGGAAGAAACTGAGGGCGTGGGACTGAGTAATCTGTCCCAGGTTCATCATCCGCCGCAGCTTCTCGCCCGCAGGAGGGACCTTGACCGCCTGAATTTTATCGCCGGTTTTCGCCGAAGCCAGCAAGTGACTTACCGGACAAATCCCGCAAATTCTGGCGGTTATTCCCGCCATTTCCCAAACCGGTCTCTTCTCGCAGAATTTCTCAAACCCGCGAAATTCTACGACGTGAAAGCGGGCGTCCGAAACTTCGCCGGCGTCATCCAGAAACACGGATATTTTGGCGTGCCCCTCAATTCGCGTGACTGGATCGATTACAACTGTTTTCCCCATATAACTCCTCTCTCATTATTTTCAACCTCTGTAGAGTTGCGCCGGTGCGGAAGCCCACAAGCATTAAAGGAGTTACGATCTGCGGAACGCACCCCACTCGCCCACTTGCCGGTGTGTTCCTCACAAGCAGACGCGCACTAGGAAAAAGGGAGTTACGATCTGCGGAACGCACCCTACGAGAAGTTTAACCAGGACACGGATGTGTTTCCCTGAATTGTGTCAGCGGTTGCTTGGGATTCCACACGCCCAGACCCTCTCGCTTAGCCGCAGCTTCAGCGCTCAGATAGGAATTTCGCGCCCCCGCACAATTATCGAGATTTTTGCAGTAAATCACTGCTTTCCCTTCTCGAACCATCTGCAAATTGACCGATTTGTTCTTAACAAATACCTCACCTACAATCCGCTTCCCGTCGGGGGTAATGTTTCCCGTATCTCTCACCATTATAGCTGTTCCCGGAGGCACTAGCGCTGTTAGCCGGTCTTTTGACTGCTGGAAAAAAGGCTTTGCCTTCGCCTCGGGCGTGTCGATACAAGCCAGCTGAACCCTGCACTCTTGCGAACTGCCGGTGGAGGGCAGCCGGCATCCAGCCATCCTGACATCCAGGGTGTCACCGTCTACTATTTTGGTAACAGTAGCCGGCAGCAAAGATTGGGAAGCCTGGGAATTTAAGGCCGGTTGCCCAAAAATTACACCCAGAATAATCAGCCCCAGCGCGGCGATGGTGAGTTGTAAAAAATTTAGTTTTTTTATTCGTTTCACAGACATAACCTCTCTGGCGTTCTGGCAACACAGACCCGCAAAGGTCTGCTGATTTCATCGCGGGTGTAACTTTACACCAATCCCTGTCCTGTTAGCCAAACTTGAGCATTTCCCGACCTTCCATCCGGGGTTTCTCACCCTTGAGCATCGGTTCAACCGCCGCCCAAATCCGGTCAGCGTCAGGCGGACATCCGGGCAAGAAAACATCCACCGGCACGACTTCATGAACCGGCAGCACCCGGTCGAGCAACTTGGGCACAATCCCCTCTTCCTTTGGCAGCTGGGCGTTGACATCTCCCAACTCCAGATAGCAGCGCTTCAGGACCGGATCGGCACCTTTGAGCATATTGCGCATCGCCGGCACATTCGCCGTCACAGCGCAATCCCCAAAAGAAACCAGCACCTTGCTGCGCTCCCTCACCTTATGAATCAGTTCCAGATTTTCCTCATTGGCGACAGCACCCTCAACCAGCACCACATCCACGCCTTCCGGGTAGTTCTTCAAATCGCAACCAACCGGACTGTAAACCACCTCAGCATGAGCGGCGAGATCGAACAGCAACTCATCCAAATCCAGGAACGACATGTGACAGCCAGAGCAGCCGCCCAGCCAAACCGTGGCTAGCTTTACTTTGTCCATTGCTTCTTCTCCCGTGCCGTAACAATAAATTCCAATTTGGAGCGATCGTGAACCATTTCCGCCACCGTAGATCCCTTGCGGAAAATCGCGCCGGTGGGACAAGCCTCCACACACTTGCCGCAACTCGTACAGGCGTCCACCGCACCCCAAGGCTGATTCAACCCCGAAGTCACCTTAGCTGCAGCGCCCCGATAGGAAATATCCCAGACGTGAGCTCCTTCAATTTCATCACAAACCCGCACGCACCGCGTACACAAAACGCAGCGGTTGTGATCAATCCCAAAACGCTCGTGAGAAATATCCACATCCCGTTCTGGAAAACGGTAGGGGAAGCGGGAGTGATCCATCCCCACCTCAACAGCCAAATCTTGCAATTCGCAATGTTCATTCGCCACGCACACCGCGCAGACGTGATTGCCTTCCGCAAAAAGCAACTCCACAGTCATCTTGCGATATTCCTTCAGCTGCTCGGTATTGGTGTGGACTTTCATCCCCTCCGCCACCTGAGTCGTGCAAGCAGTAAACAGCTTATTGCTGCCTTCCACTTCCACCAGGCACAACCGGCAAGCCCCCACATCCGTAACCCCTTCCAAATGGCACAGCGTCGGAATGCGAATCCCATTCTCTTGCGCCGCCTTCAACAACGTCGCCCCTTCCTCAATCGCGACATCCACTCCATCAATTGTTAGCGTCTTTACAGACATAATCCCTCTCCTCTTCTCTTCTCTGCGCCCTCTGCGTCTCTGCGGTTCATATCCACAACCTAACTCCTCACAGCCACCGGCTCCTGCGTACCAGCGCCCTTCCCATTGTGACTGCTGTGAATCAGCGCCAAATACTCATCGCGGAAATAGCGCAGAGTGCTGAGCACCGGATTCGGTGCCGTCTGTCCCAAACCGCACAAGCTAGTCGCCTTCACCATCAAGCACAGCTGTTCCAACTTGTCCAAATCCGCCAGAGTCGCCTGTCCGTTGAGGATTTTTGTGAGCGCCCCGTACATCTGCACGGTGCCGGTGCGACAGGGGATGCACTTACCGCAAGTTTCGCCCCGGCAGAATTCCATATAGAAGTGAGCGATTTCCACCATGCTGGTGTCCTGACCCATGACCACCATGCCCCCTGACCCCATCATAGAGCCGAGTTTGATCAGGGATTCGTAGTCCACCGGCGTGTCCAGCAGGGAAGCCGGGATGCAGCCGCCAGACGGTCCGCCGGTTTGCACGGCTTTGACTTCGCCGTCGGGGACGCCGCCGCCCATTTCTTCGACAATCTCGCGCAGGGTGATGCCCATCGGCACTTCGATCAGTCCGTTGTTGCGGATTTTGCCGGTGAGGGCGAACACTTTGGTGCCCTTGCTTTTTTCGGTGCCGATGCTGGCGTACCACTGGGCACCCTCGCGAATGATGGCGGCGATGTTGGCGAAGGTTTCGACGTTATTGATTAAGGTCGGCTTGTCCCACAAGCCCGACACCGCTGGGTAGGGGGGGCGCGGGTTGGGCATGCCGCGCTTGCCTTCAATGGACTCGATGAGGGCGGTTTCTTCGCCGCAGACGAAGGCACCGGCACCGATGCGGATGTCTATTTTGAAGTCAAAGGAGGAGTCGAAGATTTGACTGCCGAGGATGCCGTATCTTTTGGCTTGCTTGATGGCGATTTGCAGCCGGTCGATGGCCAGGGGGTATTCGGCGCGGACGTAGATGAAGCCTTCTGAGGCTCCCACTGCGTAAGCGGCGATGGCCATGCCTTCCAGGACGCGATGGGGGTCGCTTTCGAGGACGGAGCGATCCATGAAGGCACCGGGATCGCCTTCGTCGGCGTTGCAGATCACGTACTTCTGCCCGGGCGGCATTTTAGCCACGGTGGCCCACTTCAAGCCGGTGGGGTAGCCGCCCCCGCCCCGCCCCCGCAGTCCGCTTTTGGTGATTTCTTCAACCACCTCAGCTGGGGTCATGTCGTGGATGACTTTGTAGAGGGACTCGTAGCCGCCCTCGGCGATGTACTCTTCTATGCGTTCAGGGTCTATTTTGCCGCTGGTTTCGCGGACAATCCGCATTTGACGGGCAAAAAATGGGTGGTGGGGATCGCCTTCGATGGCGGTGGCGGTGCCGCCGTTGAGCGCTTCTATAATAGAGGCGGCTTGGTCAACGGTGACTTCCTCGTAGAGTGTTTCTTGCGGCTCGACTTGCACTAGGGGTCCGCGACCGCAGAAGCCCATGCACCCGACGCCGACAACTTGCACGCGCTCGCCCAAACCGGCAGTTTTTACCGCTGCTTCCAGATTTTTCTTGATGCCGAGGGAGTTGGCGGCTTGGCAGCCGGTGGACGTGCAGCAGTGGACGCGGACCGGCTTGTGAGCTTGGCGCTCTTTTTGGGCAATTTGCCGCAATTCTGTTAAATCCATAGTGTTCTTTCCTCTGTCTCCGTAGCCATTAACCGCTGACGGTTGCTTCCTGAGGGCTGTTGAGCCATGCTCCGACTTTTGCAATGGCTTCCTCTGGCGTCACTTTGCCCGCTACCGTGCCGTCGAACACGACTGCCGGTGCGATGCCGCACGCGCCAATACACCGCGCCGTCATCACTGACAGCTGTCCGTCTGGGGTTGTCTCGCCTTGCGAGATGCCGGCGTGCTTCTCCAGCGCCGAGAGGACTTCGCCGCTGCCTTTGACGTAGCAAGCGGTGCCCAGGCACACCACGCAGGTGTGAGCCCCACCCGGTTTCAGCGAGAAGAGGTGGTAAAACGTGGCGACGCCATACACTCGCGACAGCGGCAGTTTCAGCCCCCGCGCTATATAAATCAGTACGTCTTCTTCCAAGAAGCCAAAGGCTTCCTGCGCCTTGTGCAGCACTTCAATCAGCGCATCTGGGCGGTACTGGTTGCGCTTCATTGTCATGTCCAGCACTCGGAAGCGTTTGTCGCCGCTCGGATGCCCTTTCGCTGCTTCTTTTGTTCCTTTCTGTTTCTGTTCGACTGCCGGTTTAGCAGTGGAAGTTTCCATGTCTCTCATCCTTCCTGATCTTGCAAAACAGCTTTGCGCCTTGCCTCTCGCGCCGCCCGTCGCCGGGGCTTTCTTTGAACTGGTCGTCGGGTCAATTGGGAGTGGGTTGAATTCGAGATTTTCCCCCTAAAATTTCCCTATCATAACTTTTTCAAGAGGCTCTGAACCTTCTCTGAAAATAGCCCGATTTGGCGCTCGCGGTCGTTGATCGCTATCTTTCGGGCTTGTTCCAGGTTAAATGGCGCTGCCTTATCTGGCTCTTCCCTCTCTACTCGTTGATCAATATAACGTATTTTCGGCGAAATGTAAATTGTCTTGCCGGCTGCATTCCCGGTTACTAAAACAACCCCCTTGTTGTCAAACCGTCGCGCCAGACAGTCAGACAAAAACCACTGGCAGATGGCTGCCTTGCCGGTCAATCGCGCTTCACCTCAAAGCACCAGTAACGAACAGAAGCGAAGCCGCCATCTTCTCGTTACAAAGCTGAGTTTGGCCTGCGCCTGCTTCCAGGCGTGCCGATAATTTCCTATATCAGACTAATACAGAAACCTTCCGGTTTGTCAATCCTGGATGCCAAAGATTTACATAACTTAAAACAACGCAGAGATTGCTTAAGCGAAGGTGCGGACTGCATAAAATGTCACTTCTGTCTGTATTATAAGATGCCAAAGTGCTATTTTATTTAAAACTTTTTTCCTAATAATATTTTAACATTTTCCCCGTTAGACGACCATCCCAAAAGGGCATAATGAAGAGATAGATTAAACAAGAACCGCACCCCCTTTAGGGCTGCCAGCGCCCCCTCTCCTGCAAGGGAAGCGGGTTGGGGCGTTAGGGCGTATACGACAGTGAACCGGATTTGATATGAAACGCGAAAAGGGAGAAGAGAGTATTGTGTGTCTCTTCTCCCTTCTCCCTTTTGTGGCGCACCGGCAGTTCCCCTAAAGCCCCGCTCGATAAGTGTGCGGTTGCGGGTGATGCGTGCCGGTTTTGGGCGAAATGATATGAGAGTGTAGCTCTCAATCTGCCTAAACGTCGTAAATCCGAGCTTCGAGGGCGTCTGGACGCTCCTCACAGTAGAGATCGAAATTGGTTTTGGGCTTGTTGGCTCGCTGGTGAGCGGCTTCAGCGAGCAACTCTTCTACCACATCCCAAGCCGCAGCTGCTTCTGGAGACACCACGCCTCTGGTTTCAGTGACCAAGCGTGCGTGCTCGCGAGCT
>JALOOK010000177.1 GCA_025454445.1 Oscillatoria sp. Prado101
GGTAGCCTTCAGTCCTGACGGCCAAATGCTGGCCAGTGGCAGCCAGGACTGCACTATCAAACTGTGGGATCTGGGTGCGCGCCAGGAAATTCGCTTGCCTTGAGGGGCATAACAGCTGGGTTCGTTCGCTGGCCTTCAGTCCGGATGGCAAGATTCTGGCTTCTGGCAGTTCTGACAGGACTGTCAAGCTTTGGGATCTGGCTGCGGGAAGAAATTATCACACTCTCACCGGCCATTCTGGCTATGTTTTTTCGCTGGCTTTCAGTCCGGATGGCCAAATCCTGGCTTCTAGCAGTTCTGACACTACTGTCAAGCTGTGGCTGCTGGCTGCGAGAAGGGAAATTTTCACCCTGACGGGGCATTCATCTGCGGTTGGCTGTGTGGCTTTCAGCCCTGATGGGCAGGCGCTGGTGAGCGGCAGTGGGGACGGAACTATCAAGCTGTGGCGGCGGAATTCACCAGCTGTCACCCCTTCGGGAGCTGGCCCTTCGGGGTCTGCAATTCCGACTGTCAGGGTTTAGTAGGGGCGCGGTATCCGCAGATGTCTGTCGGAAATCAAGGTTCTCTGTAAACCCGTCCCCACTGGCGAGTATCAGTTATTCCCCCGGTTAATGCGGGAGGGTGAGCTTGGCGCACCGGCACCTCCGTCCTGAAACAGATCTAACTGCTAAAAGAGGCTCAGTTCTGAGCCTCTTTTTTTTTGCCTCTGGCGCTCACTTCCCTCATCCCCCGGGGAGGGGGCGCTCGCACAGGACTGCCGGCGGCAACTGTCTGTCGAAACAGCTGTCCCCCTGGAGCTGCAACAGCAAAGGAACGAGCTCACCGGCAGCGCCGAGCTAGCTCACCGTGCTGCGGGCGACGCCGCAATGCCGGTCTTGAACGCGCTGTGCTCCAGTTGCGCTTGAGCCGCGCAGCTCTTTGATGGCGACGCCGAAATCCTACATCTTCTTTATATTAACCGGCAGTCGCTTACCTGTCCAGATAAGACCGGCATTTTCTCGCTGACTGCCAGCGATAAGGCTGCGGTTTGTCTGGATAACTGTCCCTCTGGCTCTCAAACTGCTCCTCCCGATAGCAGCCGGCGGTTCCCCCAGCCGGTGCTGCTGGGCCTGCTGCTTTAACTGCTTTAACTATGGCCAAAATGGTTTGGCCTTCCGCCCGCAAGGCCAGCTTATTTTGCTGGCGTTACAGTTGGCCAAGTCGCGCTTTGCCCAATCTCGGTGGCCAGCTTGTCGCTTCGTTATAAATCTTAACATTTTTTTTTGTTAAAGTGTTGCACTCCTGCTATTGCCGTGTTAATATAGAAGTGTCAGACAAAAAAGGCAAAAAAATTATAACTAGAACGCCATCCGAGGTCGCCATGATGAAACTGCCCCGCCGCCTAATTAACCCTCTAACCTTCAACATCACCCGCGGTCAAATCGCCGCACTGCTTAAAATTGACCCAGAGCGCATCATCAGATGGGAAAAGTGGAAGCATGTTCTCTGGGTGCTGATTAGGGGGCGCGGCGGCTGCTTCGTCAGCTATCGCAAGCTCCAGCAGTGGGTGAGCGCCTGCGGCTTCCTCCTTTGCAGCTGCACCACGCTGCCCGAACTGACAGAATTGTGGGAGGCCATTGAGAAAGAGGCCAAGCGCTACACGGAGGACGGGATTGCCCAACTTGAAGAAATTTGGTACGAGCAAAAAATCCGCTTGTCCAACTCCTGAACTTGTCCAACTCCTGAACCTCCTGAACTTGTCCAACTCCTGAACCGGCAAGGGCCGCAAGGGCCACCAATTCCCCCCGACTAGCGGGCGGGGCAGTTATGGCGGCGTTCCCCTCCTGGAGGCAGCCGGTGGAAAGGAAATCTGTTGCGCTCTGCAGACACTGCGGAGTAGATTGGCGCGACTCCCTACCGGGGATTGAAATAAGATGCTTCTAGCAGCAGATGTCTTCTTTGCAGGCATTTAGGTTAACTAGCAAGAAAGCGGAGGTCAAAGCCCCCGACAGGCGATGACGCAGCTGCGCAATCCACCAAAAGCACTGCGGGAATAGCACGCCGATGACTTTACCCAGCCAACCGGCATCCTTCTGGCGGGTCACAACTGTCACAACTGCCCTTACCCACTTTCCCCAGCTGATCGCAGATATCGCCGCCGATGTGGCAGTCGTCGGAGGCGGCATCACCGGCATGACAGCCGCCCTGCTCCTGGCGCGTGCCGGTGTGAGAGTTGCCGTCATCGAAGCGGGCAAAATCGGCACCGGCACCACCGGCCACAGCAGCGGTCACTTGAGAGAGGTTCCAAAAGCCGGCGCAGCTGATCTCTAGAGCCGGTGCGGAAAACGCCTCCCTCGCCGTGCAGTCGTGCCGCGCCGCCCCCCACGCTTCTCGCAGCTTTTATCCAAGAAGAGGGGATTTCCTGCCACTTCCAGCGAGTCCCCGCCTATCTCTACACCGAGTCGCGCGAAGACCTCCCCTATCTCCAAGACGAAATGGAAGCAGCACGCGGGCTGGGGACTGACGCCACCCTGACAGCAAACGCGCCCCTGCCTTTCCCAGGTTTCGCCGGCATCCTCTTCCCCAGTCAGGCGCAGTTCCACCCCGCACAGTACCTGCTAAGGATGAGCCTTTGCGTTTGCCGGTGCGGGAGGTCTGATTTTTGAGAGAACCCGCGTTCTAGAGATCAGCGACAGCCAGCCATGCCGAATTTACACGCCCGCGAGGCTCCGCCAAAGCTCACAGCGTCATCCTCGCCACCGGCACCCCGATCCACGACTGCTTCCGCCTCCCCGACTTGCTGGGAGTCGCCGCCAAAATTACCCCCTACCGCTCTTATTTGCTCGCCGTGCGGCTGGTAGAAAAGCGCTTTGCCCCAACTGCGCCCCTGCCTGCCGGGCTGTTTTGGGACACAGCAAACCCCTCTGACTGGACGCGCAGCTACCAGCAGCGGTCAAATCCTGTTTGCCGGCGGCCAAAACCACAAAACCGGCCACGAGACAGACACTGAAGCCTGTTACCAGCGCTGGGAGGAGTACCTGCGAGCTCGCTACGAGGTCGAGTCTTTCACCTGCAAGTGGTTGGCGCAGTTCTACGAACCTCGGTCCGCCTTTGATTGGCAAGCCGCGCTCTGACTCGCACCTGTACATCGCCACCGGCTAATCTGGCAACCTCAGCTTCGGCACCGCTGCCGCTGTGCTGCTTGCTGACCTGATTCAGGGCCAGCCCAATCCCTGGAGAGAACTTTATGACCCGAATCCGGTGCCAATCGCCGGCGCAACTCGGCAGGTGGCGGAAAATCTCAATGTCGCCGCCCGGTTTATTGCTGACAGGTTCCTGTCAGAAGCCAGCAGTTTGTCTGAGGTGGGGGCCGGTGAGGGGAAAATTGTCGATATTAATGGGGAAAAAGTCGCGGTTTACCGCCACAGGACCGGCGCGACTCACGCCCTGGACTGTGGCCATTCTGGCTGCATCGTGCATTGGAACAGTGCCGAAAAAAGCTGGGACTTTCCCTGGGGGGCGTTACAGCCTCACCGGCAGGGCGATCTACGGTCCGCCGATTAACGGTTTGCAGCCCAAAAAAAATTTCCCCGCCTTAGCTGAAATACGCCGGCACAGAGGGCGCTGCGCCGGTTTGTAATTGTAGAGGGATATTTTTTTTATAAACCGCCATAGACGCGCGGCACCCTACGGGAATGCCTTGCGCTAAGATGGCAACAGGTAAAGACGGCAACCAAAGCCAGCCGCTGGTAGCGGCTGGTATCCTGCAGGGCGTGGGGTTGGCGGGATTCTTCGATGGAATTTTGTTCCACCAGCTCCTGCAATGGCATTATGTACGCGCTCACCTGCACCGGCATTTGGTTTTTGTGGCGTTCCGGTTAGCGCACAGAAGTGCCGCGAGCGTCAAATCTCTTCGGTGGGGCTTTGCTCCAGGGTGCCGGGCTGTTCAACCTGATTGAAGGTGTTATCTACTACCAAATACTGGGCATCCATCACCTGAAATCGGGTGCGAATCAGCTGGCATGGGATCTGGGATTTCTCGCCTGCAGGCTCTGCTGCGTTGTGTCTTTGGGTTGTTCTTTAACACCGTACTCAAAAAGCGAGCCTGTACGCTCAGCCCCCCCACAGAGACTGCCCCGGTTTTTCACTCCTTGACGTTTTCTTTACATTTAGGTGCGTGACGCGCCCCTTGCAAGGCACCCCACTTCTGCCCGTGTGATCTCGGTGCCGGCATCCCCTACGTCCCCGGCGCGTATCCGTAAACTTACTGGTGTGGATTATACCATACTTATGAGATAATCCAGTGCGGATAAATAATTTAACTGGCATTGGGGAGTGGGCACGAGTATGAAAGTCCAGTTATTGGGCCAACGGCTTCTGGTTGCGGCGGCGTTAGGCGCAACAGCCACCATTACCGTAGAGCCTGGATTCATCACTTCTGTAGCTGCTCAGCAGCGCAATACGTTCTACTGCGACGACAAGAAAAGTCCACCGGCAACCCTCATCCGCACCTCACGGGGAAACGTGCCGGTGATTCGCTGGACTTCCGATGTTTTCCCGCCGCCTTTGACTCCTGAGGAGCGCTGCAAGATAGTTTCTCAGCGATTCCAGGAATTCTACAACCAAAATAAGCTCAAATATATCATAACTGGCAAAATGAAAGGTCAGCCCGTGGTTTGCGTTGCCAATCGCAAAGACGGTGACTGCGCAGGCTTGCTATTCACCCTCAAACCGGGGAGCGATCCGCAGCTCACTCTCAAAAGACTTTTAAGTGACAGGGCTCTTGCTGCCGGTAATGCCCTCAATGAAAGTACAGGGGAACAGCTTTACATCAATATGGAAGAATTTATGAAGACAGAGCTAACTGATGGAAATAGCGCCCCCAGCGCTGGGCCGGCAGAATCCGGCGACACTCCCTAGTTTGCTAACAAGAGAGATGAATTGGCGCTTTCTCGGGTTGCAACCTGTGACTCTCTGGCGGATTGCCGGTGCCTTCAGTTTAGCAGTGGCGCTGACAGCGGCGACACCGGCGGGTGTGTCTGTCCCCAACGCCTCACCGGCACCCCCTCAACTCTCTGCAACCGAGGCGCACCAGCTTGCCAAATCCATCACCGTCAAGGTACTCTCATCAGAATCCGGCTGGGGTTCAGGAACCCTAATCCAGCAGCAAGGGGACGTTTACACCGCAGTGACAAACGAGCACGTACTCGTCGCGGGAGATCCGCCCTATCGCATTCAAACCCCGGATGGGAAGATACACCCAGCTACAGTAAAATTGCGGGGGGCGTCTTTCCAGGGGAACGATCTGGCTTTGCTGCAGTTTCGCAGCACCGGCATGGTTTATCCGGTGGCGAAACTGGGGGCGACACCGACACCGGGGGATGAAGTCTTTGCCGGTGGGTTTCCCTTTTCAGATGAAGCGTCGCTTCCCCCCAACTCCCCTGCAGGGATAGAGGGGTTCAAATTCACCGCCGGTAAAGTCTCCTTAGTCCTGGACAAAGCTTTGGAAGGGGGATACCAGCTTGGATACACCAATGATATAGAAAAAGGCATGAGTGGGGGGCCGGTGCTCAATCGTGCCGGTGAGCTGGTGGGGATTAATGGCATGCACGCCTATCCCCTGTGGGGAGATCCGTACATATTTCAGGATGGCTCGGAGCCAACCCCACAGATGCGCGAGCAAATGATTCCCCTGGCTTTCGCCATCCCGGTGGGGACATTTACCAGAAGTCTTCAGGCGGACATGGGAAAGCCCCCACGCAAAGAAAGCCGGTTTGACAAAAGCGTCAAAAACAGGTAAATAGTAATTAGATTTAGATTTGGGAGTGGAGGAGAGGGAGAGATGAGGTTTTCTTACGGACTGCCGGTGGCGCTAGCCGGTGCAGTGGCGACTGTAACGCTGGTGCAGCCTTATATTGCCTTGGCACGGACATCACGCCAGGTTTTCGGGATTGCCAACGCTATCACGGTCTTAATTGAGGGGCATCCATCTTCCGGATCTCCCTCTTTCGGTTCCGGGGTGATTGTCGCCAAACAAGGGAAGACCTATACTGTACTTACTGCCAAGCATGTGGTAGAAAATAAGAATAAAAAATATAAAGTTGTTACCTTTGACAGCAAGGGAAATCCAGATACCAAGGACGGAAATCCAGTCAACTCGAACACCGTCAAACCAATGGACGGTGTGGATTTAGCTGTATTGCAGTTCACCAGCGATAAAACATACGGTGTCGCCAATCTTGGCAATTCCGAACAAGCAACACCGGGGACACAAGTTTATGTTGCTGGGTTCCCCAAACCAGGAATAGAAATCAAAAAACGCGACTTAGCTTTCAAAGATGGAATAATTTCAAGGCGCTCAAATACGCGAGATGGTTACGATTTAATCTACGACATCCGCACACGGGAGGGGATGAGTGGAGGGCCGGTTCTGGATGAGGATGGAAAGTTGGTTGGCATTCACGGACGCGCCGATGGAGATAAGCTTGACTCAGGAGAAGTGGTTAAGAATGGCGATAATTTGGGTATTCCCATCAATACCTTTTTGACCTGGGCATCGAAAAACGGGCTGACTTTGGGTTCTGCAGCACCTGTCGCTCAGCAACCCAGCTCAACCCCTGCGCCTCGCCCCTCAGCAGCAACCGCTCCTCCCGCCTTGCGCTGGGGGTATCAAAATGTTAATACCGGCATTTATGACTGTTTAGACCAAGCCTATAGCATCATGCAGAAGGACAGCTTCAAGAACTTAACTTACAATAAAGAAGATTTATTTGTCTCAGGGATAGCTGGCAGTTACGCCGTTGATATTAGCTGCAATTCAGGATATTCGGCGATAATCGTTGCCGGGCCTGATAAAAATACAGCTGGGCTGTGGTTAGATAGATTCTGGAAGGCTATGGCACCCTATCGTGTAACTCTGCCACCGCGTCCCGCTAATGCACCGGCATCACCCGCAACCCCTCCTGCTTTGCGGTGGACATTTGAGGATAACAATATGAGCGATGATGAGTGTGTGAATAAAGCCTACCGCATCATGCAGCGAGAGGGACTCAAAAACATCACTAAAAAGGGTGAGAGTACAAAGCAATTCGTTTCAGGGTTTGCTGGCAATTACGCTGCTGATATTAGCTGCAACACAGAAGATTGGATGGTGGTGGTTACGGGAGCGGATAAAGCTACGGCTAAGCGATGGCGCGATAAATTGCGAGATGGGATGAAACAGTGAAAGCCCTCAGATTGGGGCACCGGCAGCCCATCAGACCCCTCTGGGACAGAGGCAGGCGATATCGCCTTAGGGGGGAAGAGGGGCGAACATTTCCACTCCCCGGAGTGCGTCCCGATTTGGCAGCGGAAGATGGGGCGAGGGAGAGGATAAATTTTTATCCCTTGCCCGCCACGCTTCCCCCTGACTGACTGTATAATATAAACGTCAGCCTTTCTCTGGGCGGGAGGAAAACAAGATGAGTTTGCAACTTAATATTCCTGATTCTATCCTGCAGGCCATCCCGCTGCCAGAAAAACGGATGGAACAGGAACTTTTGAAAGAATTGGCGATTGCCTTATATTCGGAAGAGCTTCTCTCTTTTGGCAAAGCCCGAGAATTAGCTCGGATGAGCCATTATGAATTCGCGCAGTTACTGGGAGAGCGAGGCGTGCGCCGGCACTACGGCGAGGAAGAACTTAAGGACGACCTAAATTATGCCAATCGTGAGTAATACCTCGCCACTCTTAAACCTGGCAATTATTGACCGGCTCTCCCTCCTGCGCCAGCAATTCGGAGAAATCCAGATACCTGCAGCGGTGTTAGAAGAGTTGCGAGTTGACCAACCCCTACCGGGTTCTCAAGCGCTACGAGAGGCTATTGCAGCAGGATGGCTTCAAGTTCAGGAGGTAACAGATAGCCCTATGGTGCAGCTGTTACGGCGAGATTTAGATCGGGGTGAAGCTGAAACCATTGCGCTCGCTTTGCAGCGCTCAGCAGACTGGACGCTCTTAGATGAGCGGGAAGGACGGAGAATTGCTCTATCACTGGGGCTAAATGTTACAGGAATACTCGGTGTCCTGCTGCGTGCGTGGCGTGCTGGCGAGCTGGGATCTTTGCGAGAGGTAATCGACGACTTGCCCTCGCGAGCTGGTTTTCGCATTGCGCCGGCGTTGCTAGCAGAGATTTTGACGGCTACAGGAGAATTACCGCCTTAAGAGTGTCACAATGCTGCACTGCGATTTTCCACCGGCTCGCAAAAGAGTCACTTGATCTCAAATGAATCAATCATCTTTTGCGCCACCGGCAGAAACTGTAGGTATTTCTGTTCCTCGGCTTCATAGGTGAGCACATAAGCCTTATTATTTCTCACCGCCCACATCTGCATCCGCTTTAAGTTCTGTTTCCCATCCCTGCCGGTGTAAACCACTTGATACCCTGAACTGTTCCCGATATTCTGGTCTTTCAACTCTATTATAATATTGGCATTCGGCACAAACTGGTAGATTTGCTTGAGAGCCTCTTTTGTGAATTGCTGATCTGTCACGGGCTCTGCCGACAAATCATGAATTTCCACACTCAGGTTTTCCTGAAAGGGATCTCGATCTCCCTGTTTGGGTGAGGAGAATCTCACCACGGTGCCGGTGATGGGATTTGTCGTTTCCTCCTTTGTCCAAGTTTTCGGATACTTTATCTTTATCCCAGAATTCGGGGCGGCATAGGTCAAGCGTGACAAATCCAGCACCGAATCCAGCCACTCCTGAATCTGTGGCTGAAACAGCTGAATGAGCAGCACTAGGAAACCGCCGATCCCAGACAATCCAAGGCTAATTAGAAGAATTGTAATTTGACGGTTTAGTTTCCAGTTCTTCATGGGTGAGGGTGATGTGAATGGTTCACTTCCAGACTGGGGTGCCGGGGGTGCCGGTGGTGGCGCAGGAGGATTCACCGGCACCCGCCGGGACAAACCCTCCACCGCTTCCAGCGCTTCTGCTGCTGTGGGGTAGCGCTGCCGGCAGTCTTTGCGCACCATTTGGTCTATAACATCTGCAAGGGCGTCGCTCACTTGCGCCCGGTTGCGCCAGACGATCTCACCGGTCGCCGGCTCTTCGGCCAATCCGCCAGATTTCGGATCTGGATTTACGCCGGTGAGAGCTTGAATGGCAATCACGCCCACGGCATAGACATCGCTGCTGAATCTGGGTTTGCCGTTGGCTTGCTCGTCTGGCATATAGCCCCGTGTGCCAATGGCAACGGTGCTGGTGACTTCCCCCTCAGAGGTAACTGACAGGTTTCTGATTTCCTTGACAGCGCCAAAGTCAATCAGGACTATTTTGCCGTCAGACTGTCGCCGGATCAGGTTTGCCGGCTTGATGTCCCGGTGGATCACCCCCTGCCGGTGGACAAAGGCCAGCACCTCCAGGATGTCCCGCAACAGGGCGATCGTCTCAGCCTCGCGCAGGGGCGCTGCGGCACCACCCTTACCGCCGGTGGCGATCTCTCGGCTCAAGTCATTTCCGGGGATGAACTCTTCTACTAGATAGAACTGCTGGTTTTCCTCAAAGTGGGCCATCAGTCGGGGGATCTGTTCGTGAGTGCCCAGCCGGTGCAGGATTTCCGCTTCTTGGTCAAATAGCCGTTTCGCCGTCTGCAACACAAATGGATCGCTCGACTGGGGCTGCAGTCGCTTGACGGCGCACTGGGGATGGCCAGGTAAATCCCAGTCTTCTGCCAAATAGGTCTGGCCAAATCCCCCGCTGCTTAGTTCTTTAATAATGCGGTAGCGCCCGCGCAGTTTCGTGCCTAGCACCGGCTTCCCCCTGCATCACCGAGTTGTCGATCCTGATTCTGCCACAGATGCCGGTGCTCTCCAACACCACCGGCGCACCTCAAAGGCAGCGCATCTATATATATAAGTGTATAGCTCAGGTTGCTACTTGCAAGTGAGTCAGGCGAGATCCCCCCCTAGCCGCGGCACCCGACCTGTGCCGCACCGCCCCTCT
>JALOOK010000178.1 GCA_025454445.1 Oscillatoria sp. Prado101
AGCGGGATCAGCACAACCCGCCTCAACCCCAGGGAGCCGGTGCGCCGCCCAAATTGCACGAGTTGCTCGCGCAGCGGGGTAGGAGCGAGTTCAAGCGTGCCGGTGCCCACCACCGACGGGGGAGCCGATGTCAAACCCGCCTGACGCTCGCATAAAAGCTGGGCTAACTTATCGAGAGCCACTTGGGGGCGAGGATCGCGACTACCGTGAGCCACCAGAAAATAACTAGATTGCAATTTCAAGAGCGATTTCTTCTAATCAAACCTGTTAAATACGAGTTTGCCTTAATTTAACATTACTGTAGGAAAATTTTTGTAATCTTTGACACAGAGTGAAAAGAAACCGGGTTTCGCCGAAGTTACCCGGTTTCTGACCCCTCGCGTGAATATCAGCGTTCATCAGCGTTCATCTGCGGTTAAAATAAAAACATTAGCCAATCTCAAATTCAGCCAGACGCGCCGCCATCGCACTGGTATGTCGCCACCAGTGTATCCCACCCGCCCAAATCCGCGAAGGCAAATGTCCCGCCGGCGCTTTAAGATTAAATTGCAGAGCGCTTTCAGGTAAAGGAGCATTGTAAGTTGCCCAGCAAACCTGTTGGCAAAACTTACCGTAATCCTCACCGGCAGCTTTATAAATTCGCGACTGCACGCTGAAGCGAAAACACCCGAAATGTATTTCAACCACAGCCAGTCAATTGTCCGCAAATCCTCACAGGGCAAAGCCTCTATGTCATTGCTATAAAGACAGGCGGCGGTTGATTTGCTTACCGACTGACACAAAAACGCCCGAGTTTCCCGCTCCGCTTCTTTCCACTTATTTTACCAATTTTGGAAATAATTTATGAAATCTGTGAGGAGCCAGAAACCCGGTTTCTTTAAGAAACCGGGTTTCTACCTTATCGAAACCGGGTTTCTACCTGCGCGCAACTCGAATAGAAACGCTATATTAAAAACGAAAACTCCATCTTACTCCCCCTCCCCGCTTTTCGGGGAGGGGATTGGGGGGTGGTGTTCTCGATCGGGCTTACTGTGCAACGCTCTATTTCTTCTTAGCGTTATAAGTATAAAAACTCTGCAACACACCCACAGTTTCAAACTGGTAAGTGGGCAGCCCCGACAGCACCGCACTGAACCCAGAGGGCAACAACTGGCTGACGGACACATCGGTTGTGTAAATGCTGAACAGGAGAAAATCTTGCCGCTGGGTGCCGCTTTGGACAATGCGCTGGAGATCCGACCGGCCCGCATCCACCGTTGAGGCGCATCCCTCTTGGAGGAAAGGGGCTTTCTGACAGACATTCTCCTTGACGTATTCGGTCAACTTGTCCACTGCATACTCCTCGTAGGCAGACTGAGTGGGGTTGGTGAGGGCGATCGCCACCCCCAGCCCCCCCAAGGCCACTCCCCCCACCAGCGCTGCAATCTTCAACGGCTTCATAGGCATCCCAAACCCGCTCTCCAAGTAAAGGCCACCCGTTCATGGGCCAGGAGCGGGCGTCTCTCCCAGATTACCCCAAAAAATTTCCTGATTTCAATGGCGAGGGGGTAGACAAACACCGGCAGTCGTGCTACAGTAGAAAATGTGATGGCGAGCGTAGCCAAGTGGTTAAGGCAGAGGATTGTGGTTCCTCCATCCGTGGGTTCGAGTCCCATCGTTCGCCCTTTATATAGATGTGGCATGCAGGACAGGCGTCCCGCCGGTCAGAGTGCCGGTGCAGGCCAGACTGCCGGTGCCGGTGCGGGCACGGGGAGCGCCTGCCGGTAAGGAACTTCAAATCTTTACAATTAGAATACCAGGGATTGGGCAGGGACAGCTTGTAAAACAGCACTTGGGGCGAGGAACGCACACAGGGAACGAAAAATCGTGAATCTGGAAGTAAAAGAAGTATTCGAGAAAGGCGGGCCGGCCATGTGGCCACTGCTGGCCCTGTCAGTCCTGTCTGTCGCTACAATTGTGGAGCGGCTGTGGTTCTGGGTAAACATCGCCCTCAAAGAAAAGGCAATCGTCAATCGAGTCCTGGAAGCGGCTCGTCACGACTGGGGAATGGCCAACGAGCTGGCCAGACAAGCGAACGATCTGCCGATCGGGCGATTTCTTCACGCGCCGCTGCAACTGGCCAACCCGGAGCCAGAACTGTTCCGGCTGGCGCTGGAGGCAGCTGCGGACGAGGAGTTGACCTCGATGCGGCGGGGGGACAAAATCCTGGAAGCCGTGATTGCTCTAGCCCCACTCTTGGGGTTGCTGGGCACGGTTCTGGGGCTGATCAACTCTCTGGGATCTATCCGTCTCGGCGATTTGGGAACCTCTTCGGCGGCTGGAGTGACGTTGGGCATCGGTGAGGCGCTGATCACTACGGCCACCGGCCTGATTGTGGCCATTACCAGTTTGGCGTTTTACCGGCTGTTTCAGGCGTTTTTGTTCAACCAGGTGAAGATTTTCCGCAAAGCGGGTAATGAATTGGAGTTGCTGTACCGGCAGTTCTGGCCCACGGCGAGCAAAAATGGCAATGTGCTGGAAAAGAGTGACGCCTCGACCGCTCCGGAACCACCAGCGGAGAATTCTGTCAAGCCCCAAAAAGCAATCAAGCCGGCAGCGCCACCGGAGGAGCCCAGCGTTTGGGATGACTCGAAGCAGGTGGAATCTCAGGACTCGGGGGACAGCTAGCCGGCCATGTGTTAGATAAGATGTTATAGCAGCAGTCATATTGGGCGCGGACATCAGTGCCCTAGGGATAAAAGGCGTAGGACAGGCCAGACGCCTGTCCTAACCTAAGTGAATACTACTCTAGTGCTGCCCCACCTGCAATGCCGGTCAAGAAATCTCAGAAACCGGGTTTATTTGGCCAAAAGCAAGTGGATCTCACACCAGCGCCAAAGTTTAGCTGCCATTATGGCCAACCCCCTCACCCCCCAGCTCCCTCTCCCACCAGGGGAGAGGGGGTGTAAGAAAAAGCTAGAAAACATCCCCAAGATTGGGCCAAAGCACCTGCACCATGAAGATTCACCTGGACTCTTCCGCTGAAGAAGCTCGGATTGAAATCATTCCGTTAATTGACGTCATTTTTTGTATCCTGACGTTTTTCATCCTGGCGGCTTTGCAACTGACGCGCCAGCAGGCGATTACTGTGGACTTGCCGAAGGCCAGCACCGGCCAGCCTCAGGTGCGGCAGATGCTGCTGGTGAGCGTCAGCGCCCTAGGTCAAGTCTATGTGGAACAGACTCTCGTCTCCAGCGCGGATCAGCTAACTCAGGCGGTGCGGGACTATCGGGCTCAGAACCCTACGGGGCTGATGGTGCTGTACGCTTCCAAGGATGCCAGATACAATGATGTGGTGCAGGTGCTGGACAAGATGCGCGAAGTGGGGGGCGACCGCGTTGCCCTGGCCACTCTGCCCGGTGCGGAGGTCAAGCCGACTGGTTCTAATCCTCAGATGCCGGTGATTCCGGGAGTTCCAAATTTGACTTTACCCTCCAGCGTCAGTCCAGCTGTTCCGCTCAATCCGTCGGGGGTTCCCAAGTCGGGGACGACGTTCGACCCGGGAAAAATGCAGGTGCCGGTTGTGCCTGGACAGGTGCCGGCATCCCCCGCGCCGGCAGTTCCCGCGCCGGCAGTTCCCGCGCCGGCAGTTCCCGCGCCGGCAGTTCCCGCGCCGGCAGTTCCCGCTCCGGGAATTCCTGCGCCGCCTGCCGGTGCCGGTGGGAGTGCGTCTGGTGCGCAGTAGTGCCGGTTTTCTGGGATAATTTGAGGGGGAGTTACATGGTTTACAGACGCGATAAATCGCGTCTCTAGAAGAGAGGCCAGACGCGATTTATCGCCCCTATACAAGAGTTTGCCTAAGGAAATATGCAAAATGGATAAGCAAGATTCTGAGTTAATCGAGAAAATTCGCCAGCAATTTGACACGGCTCCTTATCCCAGACACGGACTAGACGAATCCCCAAAAGATGACTATAATTTTCTCTATATTCACAACTTGGTAACTCCCTACTATTTGAGAAACAAAAAAGTTATAGAAACAGAAGGAAAAGTTATTTTAGATGCCGGTTGTGGCAGTGGCTACAAAGCTTTGGCGCTGGCAGAAGCCAATCCAGGAGCGAAAATTGTAGGGATTGACCTGTCAGATCAGTCGGTAAACTTTGCGCGGCAGCGGCTGGAATATCACGGGTTTGAAAAGGCAGAATTCTATGTGATGCCAATAGAGCATTTACCGAGCTTAGGCATAGAGTTTGACTATATCAACTGCGACGAAGTTCTGTATCTGATGTCGGATGTAGCAGCTGGATTGCGGGCGCTGAAGTCAGTCCTCAAGCCAGACGGGATCATCCGGGGCAATTTGCACAGCTTATATCAGCGGGAATCCTTCTTTCGCGCTCAGGCACTTTTCAAAATGATGGGGCTGATGGATGAAAATCCTCGCGAGTTGGAGATGGAGATTGTGCGGGAAACGATGAAAGCTTTGAAAGATGACGCAGAATTAAAGAAAAAAACCTGGAAGTCAAATAGAGAAGACGAACAATTTATTTTAATGAATTATTTATTCCAGGGAGACAAAGGCTACACGATACCTGAAATTTTCGACGCCTTGAGGGCGGCTGACTTGGAGTTTGTCAGTATGGTAAATTGGCGGCAGTGGGACGTGACAGACCTGTTCAAGGAGCCGGATGACTTGCCGGCGTTCCTGGCCATGAGCTTGCCCGAAATTGCCGTGGAAGACCGGCTGCACATGTATGAGCTGGTGCATCCCATCCACCGCCTGCTCGACTTTTGGTGTGGCCAGCCAAACCAGACTCAGCCTTTTGTGCCGGTGGAGGAATGGACGGACTCAGACTGGCTGGGGGCGCGGGTGCACCTGCACCCCCAGCTGAGAAATGCTAAGCAGCACGAAGACCTGCTCAACTGCATCGCCAACCAGCGACCATATGAAATTAGCAAGTATGTTCAGGCCCCGACTCTGGCTCCTGTTATGGTAGGGAATAGCATCGCGGCTTGTCTGCAGCCGCTGTGGGAGGGGGCGCAGCCGGTTCCCGCCCTGGTGGAACGCTGGCTCAAGGTTAGTCCGGTGGATGCCGTCACCTTGGAGCCGGTGAGCCAGCAGAGGGCGTTCGAGGAGGTCAAGGGGCTGTTGAGCGACCTGGAAGCCTTTCTGTATGTGCTTTTGCAGCGAGCGGCTTGAACTCGCCAAAAAAAATTTTGCCGGGGGTGATATGAAACTGAGCAAAAGTGGGTAATATCTATTATTTGGGATAAATAACCCTGAGAGCGCTTAAAGACCGAAAAAAAAATTTTGCCGGTGGTGATATGAAACTGAGCGAGGGTGGGTAAGTTATATCCAGGAGAAAGAAATCGAGCATCCCACACCCCACGGAGACGTTAGATATGAAGACCGAATTTAAGGCCAAGTTCCTGCAACACCTCAACCAGAGAAAAGAGGACAAAGGTTTCACCCTGATTGAACTGCTAGTTGTGGTTATCATCATCGGGATTCTGGCTGCTGTTGCTTTGCCCTCGCTGCTGAGCCAAACTCAGAAAGCGAAGCAGGTTGAAGCCCGGAACACTGTTGGTGCCCTGAACCGGGCTCAACAGGCATATAACCTTGATAAAGGCGGATTTGCCGCTCTAGCAGATGTAGGCGTTGGGGTTAAGTCCCAGACTTCAAACTACGAATACAGAGTCGCAGGGGCTGCCACTGACTCAACTGGTGTTGCCAACATAGCAAAAACACTCTCAACCAACCTGAAGCCCTATACAGGTCTGGTGTGGACGGAAGCAGACACAGCGACATCGCAAAGCACTACGCGAGCAATTTTGTGTGAAGAAAAGCAGCCGAAGGCAACATCTTCAGATCCGTCAGTAGTTGCGGCTGCCCAAGATTGTGGTGCCAATATGGAGCAACTTGGCAAATAGTTAGTATCAACGCCCTGCCAGCGCACCGATATTTTGAGAATCGCAGTTGGTTGAGCTGTTGTTATCAAGAGTGGGTAGTGTGCCCTACCCACTCCTAAAAATTTATATTGAGTCAGGGTGGGTAAGTTATATCCAGGAGAAAGAAATCGAGCATCCCACACCTGATGAAGACGTTAGATATGAAACCCGAATCCAAGGCCAAGTTTCGGCCAAATCTCAACCAGAAGAACCAAGATAAAGGTTTCACCCTGATTGAACTGCTAGTCGTGCTTAGCATCATCGGGATTCTGGCTGCTGTGGCGTTGCCCTCTCTGCTGAGCCAAAGTCAGAAAGCGAAGCAGGTTGAAGCCCGGAACACTATTGGTGCCCTGAACCGGGCTCAACAGGCATATAACCTTGATAAAGGCGGATTTGCTAAGCTAGAAGATATAGGCCTTGGGGTTAAGTCCCAGACTTCAAACTACGAATACAGAGTCGTAGGGTATGGTTCTGACTCAACTGGTGTTGCCAACATAGCAAAAACACTCACTCCCAATCTGAAGCCCTATACAGGTCTGGTGTGGGCGGAAGCAGACGCAGCGACATCGCAAAGCACTACGCGAGCAATTTTGTGTGAGGAACCGCAGCCGAAAGCAACACCTGGAGATCCGTCTGTTGTTGCGCCAGCTAAAGATTGTGGCCCTATGTAAAGTCTGAGCGGCTCAACAAGTTTTTAATTTTTGCTGTTTTGGTGACGGACAAATCAGAATAAACTGGAAGTGATATCATTTATATAGACCATCACCCACGATTAGGATAACTCACTTTCATGACTGCTGGGGGCTGTTTGACAAATTCTGCTAATTGGCAGCAGCAAGCCAATCAATACCTTATCCAAGGGGACTACAGTCTGGCAGCTAGCCTATTAGAAGAGGCAATTGAGGCTGAACCTGCGGTGAAGTCCCATTACTGGCTTTTGGGCTTGCTGTTGCTTTTGCAAGGGCAAGAGGAGGAGGCTCACACCACCTGGTGGCTGGGAATGGCGGAGGGCGAACCGGAACAGGTAGAGGAGTGGACAGGGGAACTGGTACAAGTCTTGCTTTCAGAAGCCGACCGGCGGGAAGTGATCGAAGAAGATTCGGTAGCTTGGCTGATTCGGGGGCATATCCGAGAACTTCAGCCCACAGATATTAATAACTTATTGCATCTAATTCAACTGGGCATCAAGCTGGAAACACTGACAGCAGAGGATCTAAATGATTGGAGGGCGATTGAACTGCTAGAGGCGGCGCAACCTGCCAGCGTTGATGCCGATTTGCTACTTAAAGTGTTAGAGGATTTTCTTAAATGGGCCCCCCTGCACCCGTTATCCCTGGAGCTGGCAGAAGCCAGTCTGCCTCATCTCCAGAAGCATCCTGATTTTTACAGTGTGATGCTGCCTGCAGCAATCAAAGCTGGCCACTTGCTGCAAAGACCCAGAATTGCGATCTCTATTCTGGAGTTGTGTCTGCAAGTAGATGCCAGCAATCCAGAAACCTTCATACATCTCGCTACTTTTTATCAAAATGTCCTTGACTATGCCAAGGGCCTAGAGATGGCTAAACGGTGCTATTCCCTTGTTGAAACGCTAGCAGAAAAAGTTTATGCAAATCATTTGAGGCTTCGCGGGTTAATGGGGGCAGTCGGGTACTGGGAGGAAGCCTGTTCGGTCTTGCAGCTGCAAGAGTCACTCTTGTTGGATATGATAGGACAAGCTCCGCAAGAACTTCCCCAAGCTACTGTTGCCCGTATATTGACTTCAGCCTACTTTTTCCCCTACTTTCGGGATCAGCCGCAGCAGAACAGACTAATTCAGAATCAGATATCGCGGCTGTGCCAGTCTTATTTGATGGGTGGTGCCACAGAACAAGTGGAGCGCTATTATCAGCGATATCTTGGCTGTAAAGGCATAGTAACTGGTGCCAGATCGAGACTTTTGAAGATTGGCTACATCTCCCACTGTCTGAAAAGCCATTCTGTAGGCTGGCTGGCCAGATGGATTTTCCAACATCATGATAGGGATCGCTTTCAAATTCATGCCTATATGGTTGGCTATGGGGAGGTGGGTGACTCCTTACAAGAATGGTATATAAATCAGGTAGACAAAACTCATAAATTAGGAGCTAATAATCAGGAAATTGCCGAGCAAATATATGAAGATGCGATTGATATATTAATCGATCTAGACAGTCTCACCCTGGATGCCACCTGTGAGGTAATGGCGCTCAAACCGGCACCCGTGCAAGTGACCTGGCTCGGCTGGGATGCTTCAGGGCTGCCGGCTATTGATTACTTTATTGCAGACCCTTATGTTTTGCCAGACTCGGCTCAGGATTACTACAGGGAAAAAATCTGGAGGCTGCCTCAAACTTATATAGCAGTGGATGGGTTTGAGGT
>JALOOK010000179.1 GCA_025454445.1 Oscillatoria sp. Prado101
ACCGGCTGGATTGCCGGTTTGATCACATCCCTTGTGGCCATGATTTGGGCCCGCCCGCCCCGACAGGGAAATTTGTGTACAATTTGTACACAAATTGGGGAGCAAATATGTCAAGTGACCGGCTTGTTGCCGGTGGAATCACATCCCTTGTGGCCATGATTTGGGCCCGCCTGCCCCGACAGGGAAATTTGTGTACAATTTGTACACAAATTGGGGAGCAAATATGTCAAGTGACCTTAATGACATGGCGCATGGCGCATGGGAAAGACTCACAGTAATGCGATCTGGCGATGATGCGATCTGGCGATGATGCGATCTGGCGATGATGCCCATGTCCGCGCACTGACTACCTACTGCTATATTATGCTCAGCCCTCAGTCCCAACCCCCAACAAAAAGCTGGCCAGCCAGTCCTTAACGAGGTGAGTGGCGCGACAGTCATCTTCGTTGTAGCTGAGGATGGCCTCCAGGAAAAAAGGATTGCCGGTTTCCAACCACTGGTCATACCAGACGACACAATGGCCACCGTTGGCGGCACCGGCACGCCACTGAAACCCCAACCAGCGAGCGATCGATTTCAGGGCATAACTGTCCACCGGCAGCACAGCGGTGCGCGTCACCCACTCGTGCAAGTCCACAAAGCGGCTCAGCAGGGGAAGCCACAGGTGGGCCGGCGTGCCGTAGCGCTTTGCCAGCTGTTTCACAGTCTGAACCTCGTAATCGCAGAAATGAAACACCGGCGCATCGGGGTGGGCCCACACCACGTCCAAAAACTTCTCCCAGATCGCCCCTTCATCGGAAGGCTGTTTTGCCAGCAGGGGGTGGAACCTCTCGGTGTTGGCGTGGCGGTCAATTTCCAGCACCCCGTGCAGAAAAACCAGATCCAACTCCGGCTGCGCCTCAATATCAAAATAAAACTCCACCGGCGCAGTGGGAAAGGTGCCGGCAATAGGTGCTGTCTCTATCTTAGAGAGCGCCCGATTCTGCAAAGCCGCTTGCGCTTGCAGCACCACCTGTTGCGCCACCCCACCGGCAAATTCAGGCATTTGTTCGAGCACCTCCGGCTCAGCCCCAGCAAGCGCTTCCACCGAAGTCAAATTCAGCGCTTGCAGCTTTTCGTACCGGCTGTGCGTCACTCCCGGTAGCAGAGACAGGTGCTTATTTGCTCTGGCTATCGAAGAGCAGCTGCTCACCCAGTGACAGAGACTGCAGGGGTGGCGGGAAATAAAAACCTCCGGCTCAGAGTGCCGGTGCAGCATTTCGGCGCACTCTCTCACCAGTTGCTGCATCTGGGGCAGCCTAGTCGCCAGATTCACCCAGTAAGTCCCTTTTTCCCGCAACAGCAGCGCTGCAGTTGGGGGGCTTGCTTCCTGCACAGACTCCAGCACAAAAGCGTGAAACGCCGCCATAATTTGATAGTCCAGCTTCGGACGCCGGCCCAACCTAATATCTGCCGGAACGTACAGCCAATCCCCAAAAGCAGACTCCCCCGGCTGCTTCACCAGCAAATCGGGACAGCTGACAAGGGTGAACCCTTCTGGGCCAGAGGCTGCCAGCACACCCATATAAATGCGCTCAACCCCCAGCCGCATTAATTCAAGAGTCGCCGCCGCACCGGCAGCCCAGTCTCCAGGCGAGAAATTCGGCTGGCAATATGTCATTGTGGCGACAGTAGCTTGCCGGTGCGCCCTGCTATCCTTTTGCAGTTTCAGCAAGAACTCCGGTTCGGGATCGCGCTGGTTAGTGTCCCCGAAAGAATCGAGAAACGCCCGACGGCGGCAGCGTTGGAAATGAAATAAAACTTCGGTAGTCAGCAGCATGCCTTTAAGCTAGCAGGAATTCGCTCGCCCGCGCAGACGGGCACCGGGAAAACCGTTCACCCAAAAACCGTATGAGATCCACCCAACCCGCCTGACAAAGGGGGGCTATTGGTGCCCCCACTTTTTAAGGGGGGGCTGGGGAGGGATCTTGTGAATGCCTTTTATAGCGTTTTTCATCAAGCTTGAGGTACTGAGAACCCCGGTTTCTTAAAGAAACCGGGGTTCTGGGGCCTACTTCATCCACATGAACACCGCTATATTTGACTGACCTACTGAGAATCAGGGTAAGAGCTGCGCTGGGAAGGCATAATTGATGCAATAGGTAACTTTGCTACAAACGCGACCTGTCGCGCCTGCAGCCCAACAGGGTGTGAGAACTCCAGCCAAAACCGCTTCGCCACACTCAACCCAACCGATAGCAACCCTGTCAAATCAATGCCGGCATCACGCACTCAACCCTCCCCAACTCGCCGCCTGACCGTGCTTTATATTGTCGCCCTCAGCGCTGTGGCGCTGCTGTCAGTCGTCGGCCAACTTTTGGTGCAGCACTCTCTGAAGCAACAATCGAACGATTCCCGGGTAATTAACATAGCCGGTCGCCAGCGGATGCTCAGCCAGAAGTTGAGCAAAGCTGCCTTGGCCATTCAAGCTGCTCCCACTCCCGCAGCACGCCAACAGCGGGTGGAGGAGCTGCAAAGTGTCGTCAAGCTGTGGGAGCTATCCCATCTGGGCTTGCAGCGCGGCGACGCTGAGCTGGGTTTACCAGGCTCTAACACGGAGACGGTAGCCCAGATGTTTGCCAAGATTGCGCCTGACTATGAATCGATGCTCGGTGCAGCCAAGGGGTTGCTGGTTTTAATCCGCGCCAGCGAGTCGGTTTCTCAAACAGCACAGAACTCTCAGGAGCTGGAACTTCCTGAAAAAGCAGAGAACTCTCAGCAGGAGGAACTTCCTAACTCAACACCGCCCGCACCCTCTGGGAATACCGGCACTGCGGTATTAATTGGAGAAATTCTCGCTCACGAGGCTGCCTTTCTCAAGGGAATGGACGCGATTGTCTTCCAGTACGACAAAGAAGCAAAAGCCCGCGTCGAGCAAATGAAAGCGGTTGAGATTTCACTGCTGGGAGTCACCCTGCTGGTGCTGCTGCTGGAAGCTTTATTTGTCTTCCACCCAGCAGTGCGCCAGCTGAGGGAATACATCGCACAGGTGCTGCGCTCCAAAGAGGAGGCGGCTCGCATCGCTGCCGAACTGGAAAGCAAAAACGCACAGCTAGACGCCGCTCTCCAGGAGGCACAATCCGCCACGCGCCTGAAGTCGGAATTCCTGGCGAACATGAGTCACGAAATCCGCACCCCGATGAATGCGGTGATTGGCATGACCGGCTTGCTGCTGGACACAGAACTGACGCCAGAACAGCGGGATTACACGGAAACAGTCCGCAGCAGCGGGGATGCGTTGCTGACTCTGATCAACGACATTCTCGATTTTTCCAAAATCGAAGCCGGCAAGCTGGAATTGGAAACCCAGCCTTTTGACTTGCGCGACTGCATTGAGGAATCCCTGGATCTTATAGTAACTAAGGCTGGAGAAAAAGGGCTTGACCTAGCCTACCTGATTGACGAATACACCCCCAACACTCTTGTCGGCGATGTCACCCGACTGCGGCAAATATTGGTGAATTTGCTCAGCAACGCAGTGAAATTCACCAGTGCCGGTGAGGTGGTGGTTTCCGCTACCGCTCGCAGACAGCCAGAGGGGGAAAATTCCCCAAATTCCCCAAATTCCCCAAATTCCCCAAATTCCCCAAATCCCCCAATCCCGGCTGATCTTCCCCTGTCCCCCCCTTTTTTTAGGGGGGGTGAGGGGGGGATGTGCGAAATTCATTTCGCTGTCAGAGACACCGGCATCGGCATTCCCCCGGAGCGTATGCACCGGCTGTTCCAGTCGTTTTCGCAGGTAGACGCCTCCACCACGCGCAACTATGGGGGCACCGGCTTGGGGCTGGCGATTAGCAAGCGCCTTTGCGAACTGATGGGGGGGAGGATGTGGGTGGAGAGCGAGGTGGGCGCTGGCTCTATTTTTCATTTCACAATTGTGGCGGAATCCGCTCCCAGCCAGCCGCGCATCTACATGAATGGGATTCTGCCGCAGTTGGAAGGCAAGCGGCTGCTGATTGTCGATGACAATGCCACCAACCGGCAAATTCTGTGCCAGCAAACGCTCAAATGGGGGCTAATTCCACAAGAGGTGGCTAGCGGTGCTCAGGCGCTGGATTTGATTCGCACCGGCACGAGTTTTGATCTGGCGATTCTCGACATGCAGATGCCTGAGATGGACGGTTTGCAGCTGGCGATTGCCATCCGCCAGTATCGGGATGCCCAAACTCTGCCACTGGTGATGCTCAGTTCTATCGCATTTCCATTCAAGGATGCGAAAGCGAATTTTGCCGCCTGCTTGACGAAGCCGATTAAGCCATCCCAACTTTATGATGTGCTGATGGGGGTTTTTGCCAAACTGCCGGTAAAAGTCACGCCAAGTACCAGGCAGCCGCAGGGGCAGCCACGGGGGGCTGCCCCTACTATGGCCCAAAGGCTGCCGCTGCGGATTCTGCTGGCGGAGGACAATGCGGTGAATCAGAAGGTGGCGCTGGCGATGCTGGGGCGCATGGGCCACCGGGCAGATGTGGCTGGCAACGGTTTGGAGGCGATTGAAGCGCTGCGCCGGCAGGTGTACGATCTGGTGCTAATGGACGTGCAAATGCCGGAGATGGATGGGCTAGAAGCCGCCCGCCGCATCTGCCTGGAATGGCCACAGGGGAAGCGCCCCCGGCTGATTGCTATGACTGCCGGTGCTATGGAAGGGGACAAGGAGAAGTGTTTGGAGGCTGGGATGGACGATTATATCAGCAAGCCGGTGAAGGTGGAAGCTTTGCAGGCGGGACTGGAGCGCTGCGTGCGGGTTTCCGAGGGGGGAGCAGGCGAGGGGGGAGCAGGCGAGGGGGGTAGCGGCGAGGTTTTTCCGCCAGCTGCTGTGCAGCCAATCAATCCTTCCGTGGATTTGAATGTGCTGGTTTCTCTGCGCGAGGAACTCTATGAAGAAGGAGAGCCAGACGCACTGACGGAAATGATTGACCTGTTTTTGCGCTGCACTCCATCTATGCTGGAGTCGATACGGGAAGCGGCGGTGCGGGGGAGTGCTGAGGAGGTGCGCTATGAGGCTCACAGTCTTAAGGGGAGCTGCGGTAATTTTGGTATTCTCGGCATGTGGAAGATGTGTTCTGAACTGGAAGCGAAAGCGAGAGCCGGCTCCCTGCAAGGAACAGCTGAAATGGTAGAGCAGTTGCAGGAGGAGTTTGTCCGCGTTAAGGAAGTGCTGGTGTCTCTGCGGCTGTGAATTATACGGATAATATAGCAATAAACAGTCAGTTTAGGACACGATCGATACTAAGTATAGGCGTCAGGCAGACGCTTAATTTGGTTGCCGGTTACGAAGCACGCGTTCCCCACCCTACATATAGAAGCTATTAATGTCCGTGCCCAATATGATCTGCTGCTATAAAACCGCACCCGCAACAGCAAATAAACCCCCAAAACAAAACCACCTCACCCTTACCGGGTGGGGTGGTTAGAGAAGTGAATAAACATCTAAAAAAACCCTCTCTTACTCCCCCTCCTCGCAGGCGGGGAGGGGGTTTGGGGGTGGGGAACATCGCTGCAATTGTGCAATGCCAAAAAACAGCCCCTGCAACACAATTACTGTGCCGGCAGACTAAATATCACTTCCTAAGAAGTTATCGAAAACATACTCGCCCAAAGCTCTTCCTGTAGCTAGCCCGTCCTCGTTGGCTGAGGGAAAGTGAATCCCGCCGTAAATCCGGCTCATACCGGCTTCGGAAGCTGCTTGTGTGAAGCTGTCAAATGAGCGTGTAACTCCTGGCAATCCAGCTGATTCTGTGGTATAATGAAAGTTATCGCCGAAAAAAGATGTGAGAATTGCATCGGCTGCTCCACTGAATGTGCTGTGCCCGGAAACATATTCCGGAAAGGGTGGAGTTGTGAGCAGCGGTGTCCAGGTTTGGTCGCCAGCTGTTTGAGGATTGCCATCGCTGTCCGCTTGCTGAATTGCTGTAATCGGTCGCCAGAAATTGTAGGTGTATTTGGCATCCCATGCTATAATACCGGCATCTGCCATTGCGATATTTAGCAGCGCGAACAGGCGGGCATTTTCAGTTAGGGTGCGCCCCTGTTGCAGGGAGACATCTTCTGCAATTTCATTCCAGTGTCCAGGGGGGGTGTAAGTGCCGGCTCCATCCGCCCAAAATTGCGCAATTTCTGTCTGTTCTGCGGTGCGTGCTGTGCTGTTGCTGCCGCCTAATTCTTTGACTAAATTCAATTCTGTGCTATACTCTTCACTGTCAAGTGCCGGTGGGCCGGCGGGGCGGAATTGATCGCCCTCTGTCATGGCAAATGGGGTGACATTTGGCCACTGGGGCAGGAGTGCCGGTGCGAAACCGGGTGGCGTCGGTTGCCATTCTCCTGGATTAGTTCCTGGCGTGTACTGCACTGTGGCATTTGCACCGTCTGTACTCCGCCATTGCAGGATTTGATCGGCGACGGATTGCCCTAAATTGACGCCATCTGTTTCTGCTTTACCGTCGGTTATTTCTGCGAGAGACGCCTGCAGCGCTGTGTCGAAGGTTGCGGTTTGTTGCGGGTAAAGATTGACTAAGACGCGGTGCGCTGCTGCTGCTGCTGCTGCTTCTTCTGACGCGCCTTCGGGTGCGTCAGCATCCACATGATAGACTTCATGGGTTTTATCAATGGCGTTCACTGCGTCATAAATGGCGGCGTGAACCATTGCCATATTGCGTGACGCTAGGGGGGGTGCGGTTTTATCCTGCTTTACTGCATTTAAGAGTGTCTTGTTCCAATCGAGTACGGCGTCTCCTTCTGGAGTTGGCAAGAAGTTTGAGCTGCTGATAGTGCTGCTGTCAACTCCCTGCAATACGGCGATTATCTGGTTGGTGGTTTGGTTTTCCAGAATAGTGTTGCCTGCGTTGGTGCCGGTGCCGGCTACTATGTTTATAGACTCAAATGTGAGATTGCCGGTTAATTCAATTAAATCCTGACCTTTGCCAAAGTCGGTAATTACATCGGTTTCGGTGCCTTTTCCAATCCGGAATATGTCATTTCCCTCGCCGCCGGTTAAGGTGTCTGCGCCCAAGTCTCCGCAGATCATGTCATCACCTTTGTCACCTGACACTAGGTCATTGCCTTTGCCCCCGTGCAGGGTATCATTACCTTGTCCGCCACAGAGGGTATCGCTGTCTTGGTTGCCAAAAATTAAGTCAGCGCCTTGGTTGCCGAATAGCAGGTCGCCGGCGGACAGACCGAGTATGGTATCATTGCCCTGGAAACCTAATATTTGGTCATTCGCCGGTGTTCCTAAAAGTAAGTCATTGCCTTCGCTGCTCATAAATTCACCCTTGCTGCGCTAGTTTGGGATGGCACAGGCGAGACGCCTGTCGCACTTCGTTTGACGTTGGACAGGCGTCCCGCCTGTCCAAAAACTTATATTGAATGGGGCGTACTGATGAGGGTTAAACCGGCTCGCTTTTCACCCCGCACCGGCAGATGCGAGAAAGTCTTGTCTCTGCAATCCGTACATTCTTTCGTGACTCCGTGCCGGTTGCGCAACATTGCGGCGAAACTTACAACTTTGCCGGTTGATATTTAACCTGTACTTGAGAAAAGTTGGGAGCGGAGATAATCTTAACCCTTTGCTGTCGCTGCTATGACTATATCATCTTTCCTCAAGAGTGGGTGCGAATCTTAAAAAAACTTATTATAACCTTCGTCTTTTGGGAGTTGCCAAGATAGGATTTATGCGGACTTGGGAGAAAGGGATTTTCACCCTCACCCCCTACCCACAAAGGGAGAGAGGGAAATTGAATATGTTGATGGCCACGGTGGGGCGAGCCGGTGGTTCCCCGGAGAAGAGGAGGTTGAGACGGACGCATCTCCCCCGACAGCACTCGGATTTCACGGAGCTGTGATAAGATAGTAACAAAGTTGGCTATACAGTGATATGTTGCGCACATTTAAAGCCATAATTGATGGTAAAACCTTACCTGTAAAAGGAGAAGCGCGACCGGCTGCCGGTCAGACAGATGCGGTCGCGTTAAGGAGAGTTTATCAGCTCGTCAAGGTGGTATCTTTGAGAGCGATAGTGCCGCCACTGCTGGGAGTGAAGGTGCCTTGAGAACTGTTGAGCGCCGGCAGGGTGACTTTGGTGCCGGTGCCGTTAGCTGATACAGTAAGGGTGCCGGTAATGGTGGCTAGGGCATCCAGAGTCAGCTGAGCGGCGTTTAAGGCGCTCAGTGAGTTAGTGCCAGTAGCGGCGGTTAAACCGGGCAAATTCAGAGTGCTGGCGTCAGCACTGACGACAATATCGGTTAAGCGGGCTAATAAGTCAGCGGAAATTGCGCCGCC
>JALOOK010000555.1 GCA_025454445.1 Oscillatoria sp. Prado101
CGCCGAGCGAGTCATATTCATGAACCGGTGGATTCGCCGCAGCACCCAGTATCCCCGCTACCAGATGCGGCTGTTCCGCAAGGATAGGGTCTGGTTCACCGACTATGGCCATACGGAGCGGGAAGTCTGCGACGGGCCCACCGGCTTTTTGAAAGAAACCTACCCCCACTACACCTGCTCCAAAGGACTGAGCCGGTGGATCGAAAAGCACAACCGCTACTCCACTAACGAAGCTGCAGAAACCCTGCGCCAGATGGAAAAAGGAAGCGTCAACTGGCGGCACCTGTTTTTTGGCAGCTCAGAAGTGGAAAGGCGGCGGGCCCTGAAAGACTTGTCCCAGCGCTTGCCCTTCAGACCCCTGCTGCGCTTTTGCTACATGTACTTCCTGCTGGGGGGCTTTCTGGACGGGCAAGCCGGCTTTGCTTGGTGTACCTTGCAGGCGTTCTACGAATATCTGATCTTACTGAAAGTCTGGGAAATGAAACACAGTCCAGTCCCGATTTCAAACCAACAGACAGCCCCAAAAGCCGAATCAGCGGTTGATTCGGCTGCTGTTATTTCTGGCCCTTAAAGCAAGGAAGGGACAGCGAGCTGCCGGTGAATGTAAAAATTTGATAATAATTATTTTAAGCTCCTGAACTATCTAGCTTGCTCGTTAAGCTGGAAAATCGAACCCAGGCGCTGTGGGCGTTTCCGCCCCAGTCTCCAGAAACAGACTGGCGCTGGTGCGAGAGTTGAGGCACCAGCATTTCGGCGCTCTCACTCCTGGCGGCAATGGAGCGGGAGTGGGATGGCCAAGATCCCGCACAACCGCGCCCCACTGCCCGCACAAAGCCGGCCACCGCTGGCCTGCTGCAGGGTATGGGGCAACAGATGCCCGCTTCACCACCAAGCTCACAGTTTTGCAAGATTTCTTTACAAATCTGTCAAAATAAAGAAGACGGCTGCCGGCGTGGTCGCTCAGCTGAGTGAGGTGCAATGTCTGGAAAGGTAAGGCAAAATAGATGGCAGTTGGCCCGAAAAGACCCGGGCCACGCTCGTTTCAGGTCTGACCGTTCCGTGAGCCGCTCCCGGTCTCGCGGGGAGAGTGGTATCCTGACCACAGCCAGTTAAACCACAGCCAGTAAAAGGAGTGTGAGCTATCCGTGACCAATCGTTTCATGCAGGACTTAAAAAATGATCTGATTGCCGGTCTGTTGGTGGTGATTCCTCTGGCAACGACAATCTGGCTGACGTTTACCATCGCCAGCTGGGTGATCAACTTTCTCACCAAAATTCCCAAGCAGATCAATCCCTTTGATGACCTCCATCCCATCTTAGTGACGCTGCTGAATTTATTGGTGGGATTGGCTGTGCCACTGCTGAGCATTTTAGTGATTGGCCTGATGGCCCGCAATATAGCCGGTCGGTGGCTGCTGGATGTCGGAGAGCGCCTCCTGCAAGCCATTCCGTTTGCAGGTTCGGTCTACAAAACCCTCAAACAGCTGCTAGAAACCATCCTCAAAGATTCTAACGACAAGTTTCGCCGGGTGATCTTGGTGGAATATCCCCGGCGGGGGGTGTGGGCGATCGGTTTCGTCACCGGCACGATTAGCAGCGACATCCAGTCCCAGATGGCCACTCCCATGCTCAGCATTTTCGTCCCCACCACGCCGAACCCCACCACCGGCTGGTATGCGATTGTCCCAGAAGATCAGGTGCTCAACCTCTCGATGTCGGTTGAGGACGCCTTTAAAGTGATCATCTCCGGCGGCATCGTCAGCCCGAGTTCCGCGATAGTCCAGGTGCCGGCTCCCACCCCCGAAAGAAAACTAGAAGCGTTACGTTTTGACAATCTCAGACAAGTCATACCCGCTCAAGAAGATTGAAATACCGAAAATCGGAGGTCAAAAACAGCCGCCATGCAAGCCCGACGAATTGCCCGCGAACTGGCTCTGCTCAGCCTCAGCCAGCTGAGTGCTTCCCCGGATAAACTAGCAGAAAAGCAGCTGCAAGATGTGGTGCTGGGGGCTGTGCGCACCCTGACTCAGGAAGTCCACGAGACTCTGGAAACCGCCGCCGCCGAACTGAAACGAAGCAGCGATCGCCTCCTGAGCAGTCAGACGCGGGCGGATGTGGCCGATAGCGCCAGAGCCATGCTTGAAGACGCTCTCGACCTGACCCAAACGGCGATTAACCGGCTGGGTGGGGCTGTGGAGCTGCCAGAATTCATTTACCTGGCCAACCAGCAAGAAGTTCGCTCCTACACCCTGGATATTCTCACTCAGGTCAGTGCCGAAAAGCCACAGATTGATCGAACTCTCTCACTCGCCCTAGTAGACTGGCAGTTAAATCGTTTGCCCCGCATTGACGCGGATATTTTGCGGATTGCTGTGGCAGAAATGATGTTTCTGGGCATCCCTGACAAGGTGGCGATTAATGAAGCTGTGGAACTGGCTAAAACGTATGGTTCCGACAGCGCCCCCCGCTTTATCAACGGTGTTTTAGGCACTCTGGCAGATCAAACGGAGCAACTGCGCAGCGAGTTGATGCTGGTTCCGGTGCCCGAATAATTTTTCCTCACTGCCGCCGATGACAACGATTCAAGTCTTTGACGCCAATGGTCATGCACAGGCGGCTCCTTCTAAAAACCTCACCTTTCGCCCCGCTGTTTACGGTATTTTTATAGAGCATGACCAGATTTTGCTGCT
>JALOOK010000180.1 GCA_025454445.1 Oscillatoria sp. Prado101
GGGGGCTGAGAAACCGGGTTTCTGAATAAATCTTTCGGGTGAGATGCAACATTTGTCGCAGAAACCCGGTTTCTGGGGGAGCTGAGAAACCGGGTTTCTTAATAAATCTCTCGGGTGAGATGCAACATTTGTCGCAGAAACCCGGTTTCTGGGGGGGCTGAGAAACCGGGTTTCTTAATAAATCTCTCGGTCGGCAATTAAGCGGAGGTGATATTACCGCCTGCAGGAGTGCTGCGAACTACTATATACTGAGCGGTCGTATTGCCCGTCAGGAAGGGCTGGCTGGGTAAAAAGCGGAGCGGGGTGCCGGCAGTCAGGCGCTGGATTTCATCCCAGATGTTTTCCCGCTCGGAACTATCGACTGTCATCAGCAATTTCAAGATGGCAAAGGAGGGCGTAGAAGTAAAGAAATATGCCCCGTGGTCATCAACTTTGCCTAGCAGGTGCAAGACGTTATTGAGGATGTCAATCGCCACGCCGGTGAACAGGTTAAGAGGCAGTTTAACTCCGTTCAAACCAACCATTTCAGAACAGTCGATGTAGTTGAATTTTTGAAACAGGTCGTATGCAGAGGTGGGCGCAACTGCCGGCAGGGAGCCAGACATATTGCGGATAAACGGACGGTAGGGGGTGTCTTCGCCAGAGGAAGGCACCGGCTTGAGATAGACATTCCCCAACCTCAGCCCGGACATTTCTAAGCTGGGTTCGCTAAACCAGTTTCCCAGGGCTGACATGTAGCGCAATACGGTATCGCGATCGCTCGACATTAGATAAATCTGCCGGCACCGACGCATGGCCGATCGCACATAGTTATTGCGCCCTTCCCGCAGAAACTCCAAGGGGATATCTGGCCCTGCCAAAATCAATTTGTCGAGCAGCATGTAATCGCCAATCCGGTCGGCAGTCGCAGCAGAGAGGTATTGGGGAATCAATTGCTCTCCGGCGTCGGTTTGCACCACCATCATATCAGGCAGCACCGCCCCCCGGTCATCTTTGCCGAACCGGTCGGACAGGATGCGCAGCACGTTCACCATCAGCAGCGCCCCCATGCTGTGCCCTATGAGATTGACTGTCAGCAGTTGCGGGGTGGGAGTTGAGGATTCGGGAGTGGAAAACTGCCCCTCAAGTCCCACTTTACTCGCCTCGACGCTGATGGGTGCCGGGGTGTTTTGCTCGGGTGAAAGGAGGGGGCGTTCTGAGTCCAGCTTGCGCAAAGCCGTATCTAGCCGCCAAAAGAATTCTCCCAAGTCCGGTGCGCCGTAGTGAATTGCCCGGTAGCGATCTCGCTGGTACGCCACAAGTCGCAACAGCTGCATCAGCAGCAGCCAGAAGATAAACACAATTGGCACAATCCAAGACCAGACAGCTGCTGCCTCAACGGTGCGGCGAAAGTCGAGAAATTCTCCTAAATGAGCAATACTGGGCACCATTCCCAGCCCTAATAGCAGGGGAATGACCAATAGTTTCAGCAGGGCATACACCAGGGTGCCAGCAACAGCGGCAAAACCGGCTAGCACAAATAAAAACTTCACGATAATGCCCCAGCTGTAGCGAAAATCTACCCACAGTCCAGGGCTTAAGAAAGGCTCCTCACTGGGCCAGTGGTAGCCAATGTAGAAGTGTTTGTCTCCCAGGTTATTTGGGGGCGATGGATTTATTTTGCTGCCGCTGTTACCGGGGCGATTCAGCTCATCTGCTTCTGCCATAAACAACTTGTAAAATACCCGGTCAGGGGTGGCATAGCCGTGAGTGCGCAGCGTCAAGCGTTCGCACGATCGCTGCCGCATTATTTTAGCCAATTCGTTTACATTGAACAGGGGCCGGTAGCGTCCCTGTGGGGGCAGCTGCCGGTCTACACGCAGGGAAATCGTAGCGGTGCTGGTGACTAAAAAGACGTTCTCGTGCAGCCGGTCTGCGTAGACTTCAAAGTTGCGGCTGATGGCAGCGGTGAATTGCTTATTTTTCCAGCTGTTGAGGGTTCTAATCACATATTCTTCCCCCACAATTGCCGCTAAATCGGGATACTGATTCAGGTCGCACAAAGAGCGCACGGCTTTGGCAATTTCTGCCTCAGATTTTAAACCGGCATAGGTGGGTAAGGTGTCGGCTGCCGGTGTGGCATCGGGCGGCTGGGGATACGCCAGCTGCACAATCCGCGCTTTCACCCACCAGTCGGAAAAGGGGGCGGCATTGCGGATAATCGATTCCAGCCACCGCTGGTCGTTGAGACTCCTTTCGGGGTTTTTTGACCAGGTAAAGGGCAAACTTTCGTAATGTCGTTCCATGTCCATAGGTTGTCTGTCCAGTTTCTCCTACCTGAATCTGGTTAGGGGGCGAGAGGGTGCGGGGGCGAGAGGGTGCGGGGGTGAGGGGGAGCGGGGGAGAACTTTTCTTCCTTCTTCCCTGTTCACGGTTTCCAAAACCCAAGTAAATTATATCGCCATTCGGTCTGAAAAACCCGGTTTCTTAAAGAAACCGGGTTTTAGCGAGTTCTTTCCTGTAGCACAGGCGTCCCGCCTGTGCCAACTTCTGCCTCCCAACCAGAAGAGGAGAAATCTGGTTTCTTACTTTATAGAAACCCGGTTTCTTAAAGAAACCGGGTTTCTCCCCTTACCATCAATGAGAAATGCTATAATTCATCCACCTGCTTCAATCGGTGCGGTTAATCAATTGCTGGGCAGCTCTTAGCAAATAGGTGCGATTGTCTTTGTCAACCAGTCTGACAACGACATCGACTTTAGTCCCAGGCTCCCATTTCGGCCCGTTTCTGGCAACTTTTTCCAGCTGGTTCGCTGTTGGTTGTCTGCCCTGACCGGCGAGTTCAGTTTCCCACACCTCTCCTTTATCTTTGATCGCCCACAGCCTGTCTACTTTCAGGGATGAGGGGAAAGCTTTATTATCCGAGGCGCTAACGCGAATCGAAGCGATTAGGGGTTTGCCTCCTGGCGGGCTTATTGGCATGAAATCCCGCCATAGATAGGTTGACAAGACATACTGCCGATTCTCAATTTTAACACTAAGGGGTGCCGACAATAGAGTGTTCATAGGGGGAAGTGAGGCAATCTCGCCGATTTGGGAGCGAGGACTTTGCAATCTTCGCAATTCATCTGCAGCAAGCTGGCCCCGGTAAGGCCCGCAGTAGTACATTTTCATCACAGCTTCAAACGCCCAGTGATCTGCCGGCACGTCTGTATAGGGCACCGGCAAGGTGCGAATTTGGTCGGAGGCGCAAGCTTGCAGGATTTGCTCTGTGCTGGGCTGGGTTTGCGCGTCAGCCGGTGCGCCCAGCCAAAGGGGAACCAACAAGGCAGTCGCAATTAAGATACTTCGTCTCATAGGCTTTGGATATTGACAAATCTTATCATATCTGGATTATAGATATATATCCTAGGATATAGCAGTTCTAAATCATTTGCGCAAGCGCTCTTGGCCCAGAACCCCGGTTTCGTAAAGAAACCGGGGTTCTGAAATTTACACGATTTAGACGGGCTATACAAAGTTCCGCACAATGTCGGAGGAAGTGGGTGCGGCGGTAACACACGCCCTGACAGAACAAGCAAGAGCCTTTGCCAAAAGGGGAGGGACTGCATTGCCAATCTGCTCGCACCGGCTTTCCTCAGAACCCTTGAATTCAAACCAGTCGGGAAAGCTTTGCAGCCGCGCCCCCTCACGCACAGTTAGCCTTCGCCTGCGCCCGTCGGGCAAGCAGACGCGCAGCATGTCGCCGGTGGGGGCGCTCAGGTTGCGGCAAGTCACCGTTCTAGCAGGAGCGTCTAGATGCAAATCTCTAGGCTTTACGCATTTCGATGCTATCTCGTATTTTCTCACATATTCATCCATTTTAGGAGTGAGAAATTTTGCGTTAGCCGGTGCGATAAAAGCCAGATCTCCCAAAGCTTCACCGGCAGTGTAAGGTGCGTTGAGATGGGTCTTTTTTGGCCACTCCCATCCGCCTTTGTGGGCGACGCAAAAAAGACGCTCCCGGCGCTGCGGCACCCCATAATGGGCGGCGTTGAGAATTTCCCACTCCACAATATAGCCAAGATTTTTCAGTTCTGTAACAATCTCTTCAAAATAAACCCTGTTGCGGAAAAGCATCCCCCGCACATTTTCAAACAGGGCAATTTGCGGGCGATATAGCTCAACAGCCTTAATAAAAATTGGGAAGCCGTCGCGACTGTCGCGGAGTCCGAGTTGGTGTCCGCCAACGCTAAAAGGCTGGCAGGGCGGCCCGCCAATTATTGCCACTGCCCCCTTGACTAAATCCGAGTTTTGTGTTAGAATAACTTCCTGACAAGTTCCGCCCAGATTGTGCCGGTAAGTCGCGCAGGCGTCTGGCAGCATTTCATAACCGGCAGTTCTGAAACCGGCAGCTTCAAACCCCAGCGCCATCCCCCCGCAGCCGGCAAATAAATCGATAGCCAGGGGCGAGATGCCGGTGCTGCAGAGTTGAAGTTCTCGCTCGATGAACTCAAGGTAGGGAGGGTTGCTGTTGGAGTTCGGGGTTTTCATCTCAGGATGTCAGTCAGGACTCATGCACTAGACGCGCAGAAACCCGGTTTCTTTAAGAAACCGGGTTTCTTGAACCGGTTACTTGTCAGGTTTCAAACCGGCAAACAGAGTTTCCCAATCCTCTGGGCTGCCGCCATTGGGACTCTCTTTCACCTCAAAGGTGACATTGCACGCTTTGGGTTCTGACAGCGCCCGCACGCACAGTTCGGCGATATCTTCCCGGCTGACTTTGCCCTTAATATTGTCGCCCTGGTCGAAGATCAGCGCTTTGCCCCCCGGCTCCTCCGTCATCGCACACGGCCTGATAATAGTGTAAGGCAGTCCGCTAGAGCGGATCGCGTCTTCGCCGCGCAATTTCCAGGTGAGAATTCCCCCCAGTTGGTCGTTCAATCTTACTGCTGGCGGTTCTTCCTCTAATTTCAGTCCGGGACGTCCCGGACGGGTGACGCCGGCAGAACTGACCTGCACGAATCGCGGTAAAATAGTGCTGCCATAGGCTTTGATGGATTCCAGTTGCAGCTGGAAAATCCCCGGCTCAAATTTCGGATTCAGCGCCCCGTCGTACTCAAATTTACTCAGCATCAGCTGGAAGGAGTAAATCTGGCTGGGGTCGAATGGGTCGCCGGTTTTTAAGGTTTTGGCGCGAAACACGGGAATCAAAGCATCGAAGGGGATGCGGACTGTTATCCAGATATTGTACACTGTGTCGAAGGAATAGCAATAGCCAACGCTATCCCATTTCGTCTCGTTGCGGACGATGAACTTATATCGTTTGCCGTCTCCTTTGACGCGCAAGTCGATGCCGGCACATCCCGCTAAGTTGAGCGGCGGGTCGAAGTTGCGGGTGCGCACGGAAGCGAATCCACCTGAGTTTGCGGTTGAGACGAAGCCGGAAAATAGCGCGGTGGAATCGGCTATCCGGATGGAACTCTCGCTGACGCCACCCATTACGATGTCATCCAGTGCGCCCCAGGTGTCTTTCAAATCCTGCGACGGTTTGGTGAAGTCGAAAAGCATTTTTTCACCGCTGGCTTCAACGCCTATCTGCTTGCGTGCCGCTCGCAGGAGGTTTTCCATGCCCTTGCACTCTACAATTTCGGGAACGTCGGCGACTTCGGGCATGTAGAATTTGATGCCCTGATAGTATTTTTCGCGGGTTGGGGTGTCGCCTTCTTTCGGTTGCACTCGCGTGCCGGTGCAGCAGACTACGGCGGTAATGTCGCTGATCACCTGGGCAGTGAGAGTCTCTGGGATGGTGATGTCTCCCTCGACTATTTCCACAGTTTTGCCGGTGTTGCCGAGGATTTCCCGCCCTCGTTTGGCATCTCTGACAAGAGCTCGAACTTTGTACCCCCGCTCTAGCAGCCGGCGCACCACTCGTTTACCGACGCCGCCGGTGGCACCGGCAACCAGTATGACTCCCTGTTGCTTGCTATCGATGGCTTTCTGTTTTTTGCCGGCACCTTTGAGAAGCTGCTGTATCCAGCTGACGTTACCCACGAAGGGGATAACGCCGAAATAGGCCAGGGTTTTCGCAAACCTGCCAGCATCCCATTTGGAGGTAGTTTTTTCAGTCACAACCAAAGTCCTCAGCGTTTGCTCTCGTCTACTTAGATTATAATTCAGTTTTCAGCAGGGCGGGAACCTATTGGTTCACCTCGTTCCGGGGCGGTCTCCGTGGGTTCCCCGCCCCTACTGCCGGGTAACGCCACTTTGGACGCTCTGACTTGAAAAGGTTTGTAGTTGGGCTGCACGCCCTACCGGCTCGTCCGCAGTGGGCCAAAAGTAGCCACAGCAAAACTGGCCATAAGTTGAGTCTGAAGTTTCCTGAGATAATGATACAAAATGTGAGTCAGACATAATGCCCAATCAGATATCCCTGTTACTGCTCCTCCCTTTCTTAGCAACTGCAGTAGAAACCTGCGCCAATCAGCAACCTTCTCCCCTCCCTCAAAATTATCCCCCTGCAATGACTCAAAATCCCACTCCCCAATCCCCACAGCCGCCTGCAGTTACGAACGCCACCCCCGGCTGGAATAAAAACCTCAAGGTAGATGATGTCCCTTACGACCTCTACATTCCCAATAACTATCGCAACCGCACCCTTGTTGTGCTTCCCGGCTGGAATTTCCCGCGCACCAGCTGGGTGGAAAACTCCCGCCTCATCGAATATGCTGAAAAACACGGATACGCGCTCATCCTTCCGGAAATGCTGGAAACCCTTTACGAGAGTTCCTACTATCCGGAAACCGAACTGAAATGGAATCAGCTTCCGGGGGGAGAATTCATCAAGAAGCGATTCATTCCAGAAATACAAAAAAGACACAATCTGCTCGTGCGAGGGGGAAACAACACTCTTTTGGGACTGTCTACCGGCGGCAGGGGTGTCGCCCTTATCGCCCTGGAAAATCCGGGGCTATTTGTTGCCGGTGCCAGCCTTTCTGGCGATTTCAGTCAGGAAAACACCCCCGACGACCGGCTAATGACTGCAGTGTACGGCGCATACGCCAATTTCCCCGAAAGGTGGAAAGGGCGCGACAACCCTCAGGCGCGAGTTTCAGAATGGATAATGCCTCTGTATCTCGCCCACGGAACCGCCGATGACATCGTACCCGAAGAGCAAAGCCGGCTATTTTACGAAGCCCTAGTGCGCCAGCACGGCAAGAACATCGCCGTGGAATACCATCCCGTTGCCGGTGCCGCACACGACTACAAATTCTGGGGGGGACAGCTGCCGGCAGTCTTTGCATTCTTTGAGAAAACAATCGGCAGCCGGTGAGCCGTATTTTGGATTTGTGATTGGGGATTTTGGATGTTTGATTTTGGATTTAAAAGGCGGCATTCAACCATTTTAAGCTCCAGGGAATATACTATCTATAGCAGTTCTAAATGATTGTCGCAACTGCTGGGGGCCAGAACCCCGGTTTCTTAAAGAAACCGGGGTTCTGAAATTTACACGAATGATTTAGGCTCGCTATATCCCAACTTGGGATGAGTTCCCCCCAAGGGAACGCACCCCATAACTCTCCCTTTATGGCGAAGGGTGCGGGGGTTTCGGTCTTTTTGCCAAAATGATATGCTGCGGGGATATAGCGGTTTTCAGTTGGATGAAGTACCAGAAACCCGGTTTCTTAAAGAAACCGGGTTTATCAGTACCTCACTCATACGAAAACCGCTATAATTCTCAGGAATCCCAGTTAGATATGAACCTAAACTAACTCCCGAAAAAACAGTTGAAAAATATTACGTTCTGGCCCCATCTAATCCTAATGCGGCCAAGGCTATGCTGAGCAATTATTTTTAAAGTCAGTTTCGATCGGGAAGTGGCTCAAGTTTTTGGGATTCAGTAATTAAAGTCGATATATATGCAGTCCGAACTTAAAAAACATCGGCTAACAATACGGATTTACAAGTTGGGTTGAAGTATTTTAGGCGAGATGGCACAACTTTTTGTGAAAGCCGGAGGATTCAACTCGTATTGGATAAAGCCCAGGGGAACTGGCTAATCAATAAGGCTGATGATGTTGCGCAAAACCATTATTGCGAACTGTAATAAGTGCTTCAAAAACTTAATCTTTTGATTAACTTCAGGGAGAATGATGCTTCAATCCGCATTTGGCGGATTTGCTCTTGCTCAGCAACACATCCCTGCTAGGGGGACTGATTTTCTGGCAACACACCCCATCCCACCGGCACACCCGAAACGCGCCACCCGCCCCCAAACACCCCCCCCCCACCCGCACCCC
>JALOOK010000181.1 GCA_025454445.1 Oscillatoria sp. Prado101
CGGTTGAGCAGGGCGGCAATCGCATTTGGATCTCCCTGCTTAGCAAGTTCGAGAGCATTTGACATGGCTAGCAAGACTTGACGCTGACAAGCCGGTGAGTGTTCACAGAGAAGTCTAGCAAGAAAGCCCTCTTCTTCCCGCCCGTTCCCTGTTGCAGCCGCTGTCGCTCTAGCAGCACCGCAGCGCCGCAGCGCCCCTTCCCACTGGGTACTGCTGTTAATCTTCTTTCTCAGACCCGTGCCCTATGCCCAACTCCCGCCCCCATGCCCCCACCCTTTCGATCTGCGAGCGCCACCCGCTCAAATTCAGTCATATTACACATAAGAAACCCGGTTTCTTTAAGAAACCGGGTTTCTCAGTACCTCACTCAGACGAAAAACGCTATATATATAGCGGTTCTGATCTTATTGTGGTACTGATAACCCCGGTAGCGTAGGGGCGGGCGGCACACGGGAACCGCCCCCTTCCGGAGTTCAAAGGGCTACTTCATACAACTGAGAACCGCTATATATGCTCTCTTCTGTAACTAAGAAATATCTGCCAATAGCCGGCAAAATATCCGAGGGCAGTTGGGTGAGAGCGCTCCCACGCACTTGGGGCGACGCCCCACGCCCCGCCCCACGCCCTTTTCCGGCTTGTGCGCGCCGAGCGCCGGCACTGAGCGCCACATCCTGCCTCAAGAGCGAGCCACTCTCGATATCCGGCATTTCTGCTGCAGAAATTCCTCGCTTGTTACTGCCAGTCATTTACCGCAGCAGGGGCGTGCTGTAGCTTTCTGAATCCCGCGCTTACCCTGTTCTGTTTTTGATTTGAGTGGCCTAAATAAACGCACGGTTTGCTGAGGATATTTTAACCCGGTTGTATGTGAAATTTTAGAGTTGATATTTTCCGCTGTCCGCTGTCCGCTGTCCGCTGTCCGCTGTCCGCTATCTGTCGCCAGTAACTTTTGACCGCCCTGACGCCAGCGCTGCCAAGTTTTCTGTCAAGCTACACTCATAAAGTCACTCAAAAGAGAGACGAAATGCAACTCAAGATGTGCTAAAAATTAACAAAGCTAGCTTCCCTTGATATCTGTGTCTGCCGGCTTCCTGACAGATAAATCTTACCTAAACCCTGTGGGGACTGGCGGCGTGCTGGGCCGGTGCGGGCCAGGGTTGCTGTTGTTAAGCTGTTCCCTCCCCACAGGCGCGTTTGCTGTCACCGCGCTGCAGCCGGCGGCGGAAAAGCGCCTCTGATCTGGCGGGCATTTAATATATTAATCTCTGGGAGGGATTAATAAAAACAAACTGCGCACCCTCAATAAAAAAATAGCAGATTTCCAGCCCCCAGCTGTATTCCTCCAAACGTAAAAACCGCGTAAATACGTCCATGACCGAAACTGTTCTCAATGTCCGTTCCCTGCAAGTCCACTTCCAAACCGACGAGAAACTGATTAAAGCCGTTGACGGCATCTCTTTTGAGGTGAAGCGAGGGCAAACCCTGGGCATTGTCGGGGAATCAGGTTCGGGAAAATCCGTCACCTCCCTGGCTGCCATGAGTCTAGTGCCCAGCCCCCCGGGCAAGATTGCCGGTGGGGAAATTTGGTTTCGGGGCGTATCTAAAGATGGCCTGATGCTGGAGCCGGTGAACCTGCTGCAGCTGAAAGCCCAGCAAATGCAGGACTACCGGGGCAGCCAGATAGCGATGATTTTTCAAGAGCCGATGAGTGCGCTCAACCCGGTGTACACCATTGGCTTTCAGCTGACAGAAGCGATTCGGCTGCACCAAAGTGTAACGCCGGCACAAGCTCGCCGGCAAGCTCTCGCCCTGCTGCAAGAAGTCAAACTCCTCCCCAGCGATGAGGAACTGCGCCAGCGCCACATCGAAACCCAGAGGCGCTCTACCGGCATCTCCTCCCCAGACGATAACTGGGCCATCGACCTTGACGAGCGGGAAATTGCGCGGCACATCAACCAGCAAAAGCAAGCCCTGCTCAACCGCTACCCCCACGAACTCTCCGGCGGACAGATCCAGCGGGTGACGATCGCAATGGCGATTTCCTGCAATCCGGCGCTGCTGATTGCCGACGAGCCCACTACCGCCCTGGACGTCACCGTGCAAGCCACCATCCTCGACTTGCTGCGGGAGTTGCGCGACCGCCGGCAGATGGCCATGATATTTATCACCCACGACTTGGGCGTGATTGCCGAAATTGCTGACTGGGTGGCGGTGATGTACCAGGGGAAAATTGTCGAAACCGGCTCGGTTTGGCAGATTTTCTCCAACCCCCAGCACCCCTACACCAAAGGGTTGCTCGCCTGCCGGCCTCAGCCTAAACGCCGGCTGCGCTATTTGCCCACAGTTTCTGACTTTATGGAGGTTGTCACCACCGGCACCGGCGCTGTGGAAATTCGGGAGAAGACTGCGGTTGCGCCAAATGTCGAGACGGAATTGCCCCTGTCTGCAACTTCTGTCGAAGACCCCAGCGCCAGTGCTGAGGCAGGCGACAGCATCCTTCCAGCAGAAGGGGAAGCCGCCCAAACAGCGTCAACAGCAGAGTCAAGATGGGCTAAAGCCCAACTACAAACAGGTCTGACAGACCGGCAGATTATAGAAGTGACTGAGGCGGAGATGGACGAAAGGCTGGCCAAACTGCAACAGCAATCCCCTCTCGTCAGCGTCCGCGATCTCCAGGTTGGTTTCCCGGTGCGGGGGATGTTTGGCGAAACGAAGCGCTACGCGATGGCTGTCAATGGCGTCTCGTTTGAGGTTTTTCCGGGGGAAACCCTGGGGCTGGTGGGCGAGTCCGGCTGCGGCAAAACCACTTTGGCCCGCACGCTGATGCGGCTGATCGAACCGATGAGCGGACAGCTGGTTTTTGAAGGCCAAGACATCACCCACCTGACCGGCAAACCGATGCGCCGGTTGCGCCGGGACATGCAGATTATTTTTCAAGATCCCTTCAGCTCTCTCAACCCGCGCATGAAAATTGGGGAAGCGGTGATGGAACCCCTGGTGATTCACGGTGCCGGTGAGAGCGCCAAGCAGCGCCGCGAACGCACCGCACACTTGCTAGAGCGGGTGGGCCTCAATCCCGACTGGATGAACCGCTACCCCCACGAATTTTCTGGCGGTCAGCGCCAGCGGGTGTGCGTCGCTCGCGCCCTGGCCCTCAATCCCAAGTTTATTATCTGCGATGAGTCGGTTTCGGCGCTTGATGTCTCCGTGCAGGCGCAAGTGCTGAATCTGCTTAAAGAATTGCAGGACGAGTTTGGGCTGACTTACATTTTTATCTCCCACGACTTGAGCGTGGTCAAGTTTATGAGCGACCGGATCATGGTGATGAACAAGGGCAAAATTGAAGAAATCGGCCCCTCTGAGAAAATCTATCGCGAACCGCAACAGGCTTACACGCGCCAGCTGATTGCCTCGATTCCCACCGGCACCCCGGAACGCATTCAGCAGCAGCAAGCCTGTTTGTAGTTGGGCTGCACGCCCAATTCCCTCTTACCGCACCGACAGGCGTGCCGGTGGCTGCGGTCAGGGAACGAGGGATAAGGCAGTGGGGGATAAATATAGCCTTTCTGATATTAGTGAGGTACGGAGAAACCCGGTTTCTTTAAGAAACCGGGTTTCTGGGCCATAGTTCATCCTACTGAGAAGCGCTTAATTATACAGCAAATTATTTTATTTGTCAAGGGCAGACGCAAAAATTTTTCTCGTTCCTCTGGGAACGAGAAAAAACCTTGGCGCTCTACCCTGCGGGAAGACGCGCTTCGCGTCTATGGCTCAGGAGCGGTTCACCCCCCAAAAGCCCAAATCCCAAGCAACTAACTAACAGCCTTGCGGTGAAAACTGAGAGCCAAAAAAGCTCGCCAAGCAAACACCGGCAGAGCGAGCATGCGCCGCCAGCGCCAGGGTTCTTGATAGAGCCGGTACAGCCACTCCAGATTGTTGTTGCGCAGCCACCCTGGGGCGCGGGTTTTAACACCGGCCCAAATATCAAAACTGCCGCCGACACCGATCCAAATTGCTTGCGGGCAGAGGTGCCGGTGCTGGACAATCCAAAACTCTTGGCGAGGCACGCCCAGCCCCACCAAAATCACGCGCGGCTGCAGCTGTTTCAAAGTTTGGCAAAATTCTTGCTGTTGAGCCGGTTGCAGGAAACCGTGCTGCGCCCCCACTATCTTCAACCCCGGAACTTGCTGCGCCCACAGCTGCGCCGCCTTTTCTGCCACACCCGGTGCTCCCCCATAAAAAAATATGGGGCACGCCTCTCCCAGTTGGCCAACTTTGTGCAGCAGGCTCTCGCAGAGTTCAATTCCCGGACAGCGCCGCACCTTTTGCCCAAGCAGCTGCAAGTAGAGCACCACACCGGCACCATCTGGGACAACCAGCTCAGCCTGACGGATAGCGCTCCCCAAAGCCGGATTCTCTGATGCCTGCACCGTCATTTCCGCATTGAGTGTCACCACATGAGCTCCGAGCCCTTGCTGCAGGCGCTCTAGCAACCACCCCGAACAGTCATCTGATAAGTGCACCGGCAGTCCCAGTACAGAAAATTCCCTTGGCACGTTTGACAACATCAATTTTCTCACAGCCACACTCTCACCCATTATCCCGAAGCCGGGGGTTCCAGCAACCGGTTTGTTTTTTGTCCATTTGCACTTTTCCGCCCTTTGTCGCTAATTGCTTATTCGTAATTCGCGCTTGTCCGGGATTTAGCCACTGGCTGTTAGCCAATGAGCGGTGTGCCGGTCAGCGCCGTCCGTCCACAGGTCAGCCCTGTGGACGGAGGGGGAAAGTTTTCTGATTGTAACGAGTTGACAGATTAGCACTTCTGTATCTCGAAGGCACATCCGAAAGAACTGGACTAATTTCTATATTTAGATTAACCGGCTTGATTGATTGGGCTGCCGGCGGCTACATGGAGTGGGTGAATCTGTTTCTCTCCCACTCATTCTCCCGCTGATTGAATGCCGGTTTATGGTTAAAGGTTTTTAAGGAATCACCTCAGCTTCACAAAGAGACAGTATCGTATTCACAAATGCCTTTAATTATGGGCATAAATTCACAGCTACCATCAGATCGTTCTTCCGCAATATCCTTGGGTCGTGGCTGGGTTTATCATAGCTCTGAAGTCCGCCCGATTCAAAAATGTCTTTAATGCGCTTAGAGGGTGGATTAGTATGGTTGACTTGTTCAGGTGCCCCTCTTGGCGCTGACTTATTATGTCCAGCTAATTTTTGAAGAGTTGGCCAAAAAGGTAACAGCCAAGCTTCAAAGTCATACTGCGCCGCGTGGGGATAAAATTTGGGGTTATTGCCCACCCAAGCCGCCATTTTAGCCTTAGCATCCGCTGCATCTGTGAAGTCATTCGTGCCGGTGTAAACGTCTGTCAGCGCAATCACAGCATCATAAGCATCTTTGCCAGTAAGCAGATTTTCGACAACACGTCTGAGCTTTTCTTCTTTGGGAAGGCGACCGCCTTGCGGGATAAACCTAATTCTGGGCATCCGCTGTTCTAAGCGCGACTTGAGGAACTCTTGCAGCTTAGTCTTAAAGGCCATTTCAGTTTCTCCTTCAACCAGAATGGCAATCTTCATGGACGCCCCCCCATCAGGTTCATTGCCCAAATCTGGTCTAAGCTATAGTCCACTAGCCATTTTTCTAAATCTAGAGAGTCCGCCCAGGTCATGGTTGTCTCCCCATCTTCCATATCGCAGACTAACACCTCTTTAGGTTGTAGAAATCGAATCAACCGATCTGAATGGGTGGCCACAATCAGTTGAGTGCGCTTGGAAGCTTCTCGCATTAAATGGGTCAGCAGTCGCAACAAATCAGGATGCAAGCTGACTTCCGGCTCATCAATAAGCGTGATAGCCGTTAAATCCTGACTTTGCAGGAGTGTCACTAACCAGAGAAACCGCAGTGTGCCTTCTGACAGTTCATGCACATAGATGGGCTTGGAGAAATTTTTATCCTTCCAGGTCATAGATAGCTTTCCTGCTGCCACCGGCGGAAAGTTCAATCGTTCAAAATCAGGAAAAGCATTAGCTAGAGTATCTTCCACCATTTCAAACCGCTCTGGGTCTGTTTCCCGCAAATCGTAAAGGCATGAGATTAAATCTTCTCCATTCGCACCAGGCAATTTTGCCGGACGCATATCTTGAGGAAGGCGCACTGGACTTTGGGGCGCAACATCCAGTGCCCCGTAAAAGGTGCAGGATGCCAAACACCTCCGCAGAGTTTCCGATTCCTCGTACATTTTTGGGACTTGTGATAGCGATGTTTCAAAAGGGTTGTGTTGCCAGTTAGGAGGCAGTAGTTTTTTTCTGTCAGGACTGTAATATTTGACATCCAAACTTGGCGCTGTACTTAACAGGTTCACCATCCTTAGCATTCGACTGCTGGCTTAGGGTTTCCAGGCTAATTTCATAGGATGCCCATCTGGTGGAAACCAGTTTTAGATAGTATTCGAGTGGATGGAAATTCGGCACACTCATTGACAAGTAAATTGTCAGACTATCTGCCTTATTTCGGGTCAGTATATCACTCATACTGCCGCCGATATTTTTAAGTCCCTGACCGTTCGCTGATCCGTAGCGATAATATGTCCAAAAAGGAAGTTTTTACCACGCCGTTCGCGCCAATAATAACGGTTAAATCTCGCATTTATAGCTGAACTGACCGCAAGCGCCGGTATCCCTGAATCGATATGTGTTGAAATTTGTTCATAGGAGTTTTCCTGCATTTACATCTCTGCGAAAAATGTTCCACCTAGTGCCTCTAAACACCCCCATTATCTCATACGGATCTGCTGTAAAACTAGGATCTCGCACGGTTGCCATCCCTATATTGTATACCTGAGAAGATTCACTGGCTCGATTGATTGGGCTGCCGGGAACTGCATAAGAGTTTCTTAGAGAAACCCGGTTTCTGGCCAAACCAAGCGTGAAGGCCGGCTTGCCGGTGGGCCAACAGGAGCTGGCCCTCACCGAGCTGGCCTGGACAGCCCAAAAGCACCGGCGCACGATTGGGGACAGGAAACGAATGCCGGTGCGGCTGTCAAGTAAGATAGGGGATATGAACAGGAAAGCGTTTTCAAGGTGTTGATTGAGGGAGCATAACCGCTTAAGCGGGCTGACCGGCAATCGGTAGCGATAACATATTCCTGACGGCACTCGACACACGAGAGGACACTTGTCCCCCAAGCGAAACCAAGGTAATGATCCCACAGCAGCGCCGGCAAGCGCCGTTATCTAACACCTCCCCAAAGCCCTCAAAGCAGATGGAAAAGGGCCACAATTCGGGCGGCTCTGATCCGGCACAAGCCGGTGAAAAAGTCCCGCTGGAGCGAATTGCCCGCCCTGAATCCCAACCCGGGCGGTATTTAGCTGGAAAGCACGGCATTTTTCAGCCCGTTGAGGGGAGAGAAGGAACAGCCGATCAGTGGGGGGTGGGATGTGGGTTAAGTCCCCCAACTGCCTCCCCGATCGGGACTGTGGGCCAGACATTGCGCCCAATCCTCAAGGGTGATAAGTTACCGGCATGGTCAGGCTCTCAAGCGAGTTGGACGGTTACAGCAAGTGCGCTCCCGCATTCGCTCCCGCTCCGGAAACCGTCCCGAGTTGCGAGTAGAAGTGACATCTATCCGGGCATATTTGCTTGACTTAAGGCTCGACCTATCGAGGCAATATTTGACTGAACAAAAAATGTCTAGCGAACTGACTCAGACCGGAGAAGAAAATATTTTAGCCGTTGACGACATCGCGGACAACCTTCGCCTTTTATCGTCAATCCTGACTGCTCGCGGCTACAAAGTTAGCAAGGCTATCTCAGGTCAGATGGCATTAAAGGCAGCGCAGAGATTGCTGCCCGATCTGATTTTGCTGGATATTAACATGCCCGATATGGACGGGTATGAAGTTTGCAGGCAACTGAAGGCTTCGGAAGAAACTCGTGAGGTGCCGGTGATTTTTATCAGCGCTCTGGATGAGGCGTGGGATAAGGTGAAAGCCTTTGCTGCCGGGGGCGCAGATTATATCACCAAACCCTTTCAGGCTGAAGAAGTGATCGCCCGCGTGGAAAATCAACTGACGATCTCGCGCCAGCGGTTATCACTGCGGGAGCGAACAGCACAGCTGGAACAGGAAATCAGAGCACGCCAGCGAGCGGAAGAAGCGGAGCGGGCTCGCGCTGTCAAGTTGCGCAACCACAACCGGGTTTTGACGCAATTGGCCAAAAGTCCTGCCCTGCATCAGGGAGATTT